>JAEULG010000101.1 GCA_016793875.1 Rhodospirillales bacterium
TTGTTCACCAGCGTCTTGCTCAACCCGCGGACGAGGGCGCGGGCCCGCTCGACCGGCCAGCCCTCGCCCCACTCATGGACCGCGCCTGAAATGAACACCGACCTGCTGCGGTAGATCCGCTCCAGATTGGTGAGAAGCTCAGTGATCTGGGCATAGCTGTCCAGCATTAGTGCTTCGATGTTGAAGCGCAGCAAGTCATGGACGAACAGCGCCTGCTGTCGCTTGCGGTAGGAAATTGTTTCCTTGTCCTCGCCAGGGTAGTCTGAGTCCGCAATCTGCTTGATGAAGCAGTAGTGGCCGCGCATGTTGATGTCGTAGCTGGCACGGATGCGGCTAAGAACATAGTCAATGTTTGGATCACTGAAACTGAATCCGAGAAAAAGAAATGTCTTTGAGACAAGGTCGCCGCTGAGGGCGGTGATGAACGCGGCACGCGATACATGATATTTTTCGTAGTCGTCTTTGATCAGTATTGTTTTCGACGGCTCGGAAATATCTCCGTGCATCTTGTAGACGACGGCGTCGCGATGGGGTACGGTCAGCGATAGCTGGTCGATGCTGTACTTGACGTCGGCGCGCTTGCCGGCATCCTCCAGCGCCTTCTCGATCAGCTTGTCATAGTTTGTCGTCCAGTAGGTGGAGATCGGCAGGCGGGCGAGGATGCGGTGGTTGGGAGTGAGCTCGGCGTCGCGGGAGAACTTGTCGAGCAACAGCTTATTGATGCGGCCGCGGCTGCCGAGGCGGGCGTTGCAGTAGTACTGGGCGAGGGCGACGAGGTTCGATTCCTTTTCGATGTCGAGGTCGAGGGCAGTTGCGACAGATTTCAGCAGCAGCTTCCAGTCGACGAAGCCCGCTGCCCGCGACAGGCCAGCACCCGCGAAAATCGCGGCATTATCGGCCTCCAGTTCTTCCGAATAGGTGGTAAGAAAAGACCTGATTGCTTCGTTCGACATGACGCTATCCCCGTTGCCCGGTGCAGGGGCACTTGCTGTTGGCGGCCTTCTCCGCAGGATAAGCTGCGCAACCTCGCTTGGCCGTAGAGCGTGCCAAACGGTCCCGCTAACCGCAACAGGGCATTAACCGCGGCAGCGCGCCCAACCGAGCTGCCGCGGGTGAGTCAGTCTGCCGGCAGCACCGACGGCAGGTGGCGAGACAACTGCGCGCGCATCTCCGCGCCAGCCGCCGGGCTGTAGGGACGCGGAGGCGTGCGCCCCCAGATCGGCGCTGGCCATACCGGGTCGCTGCGGAAGCGGGCGACAACATGGACATGCAGTTGCGGAACGAGGTTGCCGATCGCCGCGACGTTCAGCTTGTCCGGGTGGAGCATCGCTGCGAGCGCCCGCGAAATCTCGACAATCTCCTCCATCAGCGTCGCCCGATCGGCGGCGTCGAGATCGATGATCTCGTGGACGTCCGGCCGTTGCGGCACCAGGATCAGCCACGGATAGGTGGCATCGTTCATCAGCAGCAACCGGCTCAGGGCCAGTCGTCCGATCGGGATGGTATCGGCCTGCAGCCGCTCATGCAGGACGAACCCGCGAGAAGCCGGCGAACAAAGAGGGGCGGGCACTGCCTGCGAGCGGTCTGCTGCGGTTTCATCGGTCATGACGGGCGGAATCCGCTTTGCATTGAAATCCCAGAAAGGCTGCGATACGTCCCTTTTCAGATGTTGGAGAGTGTAAGGAAAGCCATGCTGAACTCGGCGACGGCGTTGATGGCGATGCAGTTGACCATGATCGAGCGTACCCTAGGTCTGACCGTCGCCTTGTTGAACCTGTGGCTGGCGGTCAGTCGCGGTCCGGTGATGGCGCCGGTGGCAGCGGGCAGCCTCGTTCCGTTGGACGAGCCGGAGACCGACGCCCCATTCGACTGAGCGGTTCTCCATCCCTGGGTCTGCCGCGCCGGGCCGCCCACCCCTCGCCGTTTCCGTCGGGCGTCGATCTCAGTCGTAGCCGTAGAGCCAGTGTGTCGCGTCGTCGTGGATGTTGCGCACCGAGTGCTTGGCGCCCTTGGGAATGAACACCTCATCGCCCGGTTCGGCCACGACTCGGACGTTGCGGACGGTGACTTCCAGCCGGCCGTCGGCGACCGCGAGCAACTCGTTCGAGCCATGGACGAAGTCGGTCCATGCCCGGCCCGGCGGATCGACGAACAAGGCGCAGGAATAGCCCCGAGCCCGCCAGTCGGCGGCAACCCTGGTCCGTTCGACCGGGGTTGCGAACTTGCATCGGCGATGGAAGTCGGTCATCCGCTGCTCCCTTTCTGTGACCGCGGCCCCGATGGCCGATCGCTCGGACCGGCAAGAGCAGCACATCACGGGGCGGCGGCGCAGGCAAGTGGCGGTGCCCATCTTTTCTTGACGAGCTGCCATCGACACAGCACAAGGCTCGCGCGGGTGTCGGCGTAAGCCGTCCGACCGGCCGGAAGGAGCATCGCCGATGATCGAAGAGCTGGATCACTTCATCGATGGCGTGGCCGTGCCCGGCAACAGCGGCCGTTTCGGCCCCATCTTCGATCCGGCAACCGGGGAGGTCCGCGCCCGACTGCCGCTCGCCGATGCGGCGGAGGTTGATGCCGCGGTGATCGCGGCCCAGCGGGCGCTGCCGGCGTGGGCGGCGACGCCGGCCCTCGCCCGCGCCCGCATCCTCTTCCGGTTCAAGCAGGCGCTGGAGCGTGAGGCGGGCGCGCTCGCCGCCCTGGTCTCGGCGGAGCACGGGAAGGTGCTGAGCGACGCGCGCGGCTCGGTGCAGCGAGGCATCGAAGTGGTCGAGTTCGTCTGCGGCGTTCCGCACCTGCTGAAAGGGGAATTCTCTGCCGGTGTGGGCGCGGACATGGACCTCTTCTCGCTGCGCCAGCCGGTGGGCGTCTGCGTCGGCATCACCCCGTTCAACTTCCCGGCGATGGTGCCGATGTGGATGTTTCCGGTGGCGATCGCCTGCGGCAACACCTTCGTTCTCAAGCCGTCGGAGAAGGTGCCGTCCTGCTCGCTGCGCCTCGCCGAGCTGATGATCGAGGCGGGACTGCCGCCGGGCGTTCTCAACGTCCTCGGCGGGGATGCCGAGGCGGTGGACCTGTTGCTCACCCATCCCGTTGTCCGCGCGGTCAGCTTCGTTGGCTCGACGCTGGTAGCGCGGCACGTCTATGCGACCGGCGCGGCGGCCGGAAAGCGGGTTCAGGCGCTGGCGGGGGCGAAGAACCATCTCGTCGTCATGCCCGACGCCGATCTCGATCAGACCGTCGACGCGCTGATGGGCGCCGCCTACGGCTCGGCCGGCGAGCGCTGCATGGCAGTGCCGGTGGCGGTCGCCGTCGGCGCCATCGCCGATCCGTTGGTTGAGCGGCTGGAAAAGCGCGTTCGCGCGCTGAAGATCGGACCGGCGACCGACGCGCAGGCCGAAATGGGGCCGCTGGTCAGCGCCGAGCATCGGGCGAAGGTCGCCGGCTACGTCGATCTCGGCGTTCGCGAGGGCGCCGAGCTGGTCGTCGATGGCCGGGGCGTCGTATTGCAGGGGTGGGAGCGGGGCTTCTTCCTCGGCGGCTCACTGTTCGACCGCGTAACGCCGGCCATGCGCATCTACCAGGAGGAAATCTTTGGGCCGGTGCTGGCCGTCGTGCGCGCCCAGGGACTCGACGAGGCGCTGGCGCTGATCGCCGGCAACCGCTTCGGCAACGGCGCAGCGGTGTTCACGCGGTCGGGGGCCGCGGCCCGCGCTTTCGCCGACCGGGCAGAGGCCGGCATGATCGGCGTCAATGTTGCCATTCCGGTGCCGCTCGCCTTCCACAGCTTCGGCGGCTGGAAGCAGTCGCTGTTCGGCGATCATGCCATCCACGGAGCGGAGGGTGTTCGCTTCTACACCCGGCCGAAGACGGTTACCAGCCGCTGGCCGCGGGATGGCGAAGCCAGCAGCGGGGCCGGCTTCGCCATGCCGACGTTCGGCTGAGGGCGGCGGGGTCAGCCGCCGCCTCCAGGATCGCTACATATGCGGATGCCAGCCGGTATCGGGCGAGGCATCCGGTGCTGGCGAGCGACGGGCATAGAGACGACCCTTGTCGATCTCCTTGACGAGGACATAGGAGCTGTCGATGAACTGGCGGGTCGGCCGGCTGTTCTCGCTGATCAGCTCTTCATTGAGCCGGTCGACGAAAAGGTAGGCGGGCCGCGCAGCAATCAGCTGTTCCGGCAGAGCCTCCCACTTCTCCGTCGGGTAGGCCTCCCACGACCACCCATTGATCGGGATCGCTTGCCGCCGCTCGGTGATCAGGTAGATCAGCGGATTGCCGAAGACGTAGATCGGCTCGCCACCGGGGGTGCGCAGGCCGGAGAGCTGCTCGCGGATCCAGCCGTAGTCGCGGCCGACGGCGCTGCGGTAGCGCTCGATCCCGGCGGGTTTGCCGCCGCTGGCGAGGAGATGGAGTTCCTCCGCCTGGCGCTGGGTGAAGAAGATGATGGCGCTCATCGCCGGCAGGGCGAACAGGATCGTCAGCACCGCCGGCGACAGCAGGCGGCGGTGCGCCTCCGCCTGCGGCTGCGTCGCTGCAGCCGAAAGCCACGACAGCAGCAGGTCGAGACCGCGCGCGGCGAGAATGCTGAGGGGAACGAACAGCAAGAGGAAGTGGTACTTCCAGAACATCAGCCGCTGCAGGATGATGAGGATCGCGGTCAGCAGCACCCAGGTCAGCATCAGCCGCATGAGGGCAGGCTCGTTTGCCTTGACCACGCGGGTAATGGTGATCAGCGCGAACGGCAGCCACGGCGCCATCACGGCGAGGAGCCAGAGCGAGTTGCGCAGGAGGCGGCCGCTATCGACGTCGATGGCGGCGGTGCTCAGCGCGTGGAACGGATAGACGAAGCTGTTCCAGACCAGTTCACCGAAGATCCCTTGCCACCACAGGACCAGCGAGACGGCGCCCAGCACGGCAGCGACGCCGCAGGTGAAGGGCACGAGCACCGCGAATCCGCTGGCCAGCAGCGCGCGCGCGCTTTTTTGTGGACCGCTCGCGCTGAAGATGGTCACCAGCACGAAGCCTATGAAGATCGGCGCATAGAACAGCTTGAAGACGACCGCCACCGCGGCGAAGCCACCAGCCGCCAGCCATCCCGCCGCGGCGGCGCCGGACGACCGGTAGTCGCGCGCCAGCAGCCATGCCGACAGGAACATCGGGAAGCTCAGGAGGATCTCAGCCTGCGTCAGCTCGCGGGTGCCGGCGAAGGCATAATAGCTGCCGAGCGCGGCCGCCGCGGCGATGCTGCTCATCCACGGGTGGACGAAGAGGCGGCGCAGGCACAGGATCAGGCAGAGGGTGAAGGCGAGGAACCAGCTCAGCTCGAGCAGCTTGACCGACAGTTCCGACGAGCCGAAGAGCTTGCCGCCCAGCCAGTAGAACCAGAACACTCCCGGCTGCTTCATGTCCCAGACGTCGACGTAGAGTTTTTGGCCGTGATCGATCGCCTGGGCGAAATAGAGGAACAGGGCCTGGTCGCCGTCGAACGGGGTCAGCAGCTTCAGCGCGCCGATGCCGGCGACGAGGCCGAGAGCGAACACTGCCCAGGAGAACTCTGCAACGAGCGATGCGGCGGCGGGGGTGGAAGCGGCAGCCGTCAGGTGGCTGCCGAGCGGATAGGGCGGTTCGGCGACAATCTGGTTCATCGGCGCAAGGCCCCCTGCTGTGGTATAAAACGGCACCGTTCTAGCAGCGGGCGGCCCATCGTCGACCGGCCGATTCCGTCAAGAGGAAAACAGAAAGGGTACAGACGGGCTATTCAAGGACGATGCGTTAAATTAGCAACGTTTCTGGGCGGATTTGCCGTCGATACCCCTCGCGGGGGACTGTGTTGTGATTGATTTATGGGGGCGGCGGCGGCAAGGAGGCGCCGCGGCAGGATTATAAGGACAAAGAGATCGGAGCTGTCGCCTACACTGCCGACAGAAGCGGCAACAAGAACCTGATGACCACCGCCGAGGGACAAGAACGGCTCTTCGATCTCACCGGCATGCAGGAGAAGGTGGTGCGGGATCCGGCGCCGTCGGTGCAGCTCAAGAAGTGCTTCCAGGAGTGGAACCGCCAGATGGTACCGCCGCTGTGGTGGCCGGAATGAGGTGCTCGCGGGAGCAGGAACGGGGCGAGCACCGCGCCCGTTCTCCCAGCGGTTACAGAAGTTGAGGCAGGCTGGACCGAGGGCTGCCGACGGCAGCGCCCGGTCGTGGCTTCAGCCGACCACGTCCATGCCGACGCGGCGGCCGCGGCGGTGGAAAACGTCGGCACGGCGGGCCAGCGCCGCCTTGGTCTGGGCGACGACGTTTTCGGCGGTGATGCCAAAGTGCTTGAACAGCACCTCGGCCGGCGCCGACAGGCCGAAGCCGTGCAGGCCGACGAAGACGCCATTCTCGCCGATATAGCGGTCCCAGCCGGGCGAGATCGCCGCCTCGACGGCGACGCGCACGCAGGCCGGCCATGACGGCCCCAGCACCTCGCGCCGGTACTTCTCCGGCTGGATGTCGAACAGCTCCCAACACGGCATCGAGACCACCGCCGTTGGAATGCCGTCGGCCTGCAGCCGCTCGCGCGCCCGCACCGCGATGTGCACCTCCGAGCCGGTGGCAAACAGCGTCACCTCGCGCTCGCCGCCTTCCGCCTCGTGCAGCACGTAGGCGCCGCGGGCGCACAGGTTGACGCTCTCGTGCTCGAGGCGAACCGCCGGCACCGCCTGTCGAGTGAGCACCAGCGCCGAAGGCATGTCGCTCGCGGTGACCGCGATCAGCCAGCACTCGAAGGTTTCGACCGCATCGGCCGGCCGGAACACCAGCATGTTCGGCATCACCCGCAAGCTCGCCAGCGTCTCCACCGGGTGGTGGGTCGGGCCGTCCTCGCCGACGCCGATGGAGTCGTGGGTGAGCACGTAGATCACCCGCTGGCGCGTCAGCGCCGACATGCGCATGCCGCCGCGCATGTAGTCGGCGAATACCAGGAAGGTGCCGCCGTAGGGGATGAAGCCGCCGTGCAGCGCCATGCCATTCATGATCGACGCCATCGCGTGTTCGCGGACGCCATAGTGGACATAGCGGCCGGTGTAATCCCCCGGCACCAGCGGTTGCAGGCTCTTCGTCCGGGTGAACACCGAATCCGACAGGTCGGCGGAGCCGCCGATGATCTCCGGGAAGGTGGCGGTGAGGATCTCCAGCGCCTCGCCAGAGGCCTTGCGCGTCGCCCACTTCGGCTGTTCAGTTGCCAGCTTGCGCTTAAAAGCGTTCAGCGGCGCCTGCCAGCCGGGTGCCAGCTTGCCGGCGCTGCTGCGCCGGAACGCCTGCTGTTTTTCGGCCGGCAGAGCGGCGAACCGCCGTTCCCAGGCTTCGCGCTGCGGCCGGTTGCGCGCGCCCGCCTGCCGCCAAGCCGCCAGGATGTGCTGCGGCACGACGAACGGCGGATGCGGCCAGCCAAGCGCCTTGCGGGCGCCGGCGATCTCATCGTCGCCGAGCGGTGCGCCGTGCGCGTGCTCGGTGCCGGCTTTCTTCGGCGCTCCCTTGCCGATGGTGGTGCGGCAGTCGATCAGCGACGGCTTGTCCGACAGTTTCGCCATGGCGATGGCGCGGGCGACTGCCTCCGTGTCATCCCCATCGACCACCTGGGCGTCCCAGCCGCACGCCTCGAAGCGGGCAAGCTGATTGTCGATGGTCGTCAGCGACGTCGGCCCGTCGATGGAGATGCGGTTGTCGTCCCACAGCACGATCAGCCGCGCCAGCTTATGAAAACCGGCGAAGGAGATGGCTTCCTGGCTCAGGCCCTCCATCAGGCAGCCGTCACCGACGATGCAGTAGGTGTAGTGGTTGACGATACCGTCGCCCCAGCGGGCGTTGCGCAGCCGTTCGGCCAGGGCCATGCCGACGGCATTGCCGAGACCCTGGGCGAGCGGGCCGGTCGTCGTCTCGATGCCGTGCGCTGGCTCGTATTCCGGGTGGCCGGGAGTGGTCGAGCCGAGCTGGCGGAAGTTCTTGATGTCCTCGATGGTGATCGCCGCATAACCGGTGAGGTACAGCAGCGAGTAGAGCAGCATCGAGCCGTGGCCGGCGGACAGGATAAAGCGGTCGCGGTCTTCCCACTCGGGGGCGCTCGGATCGAAGGTCAGGAAGCGGGTCCACAGCACGGCTGCTGCGGTCGCCATGCCCATCGGCAGGCCGGGATGCCCCGAATTTGCCTTCTGCACCGCATCCGCCGACAGCAGGCGGATGGCATTGGTCATCTCGTCGAAGCTCGCCGCCGGGGCGTCGGCTTCTCCTTCCGAAGCGGAAAGCACTCCTTCCTTCCGCGCTGCGCTCGCTCGCGCGACAATCATCGCTGGTTTGTCCTCAGTTCGCATGGGCGTCGACCGCCGCGTTCAAAAGATAATGGGCAATCAGCAGCTGCGACAGCGCCAGGGACAAGCTGTGATGGGCGACATTGGCGCCATCGCGATAAATGCCCAACTTTGGGCGCCGGCCGCGATGATCCGGCAACAGTTGCCAGAACTGTTCCTGCAGTGCCTCCGCCTCGGCTTTGTCCACACCGCCGAAGATGTGCAGTGCATCGGCCGGCCGTCCGTCCAGGTCGCGTGCCAGCTCCAGCACGAGGCCGCTGCCGGCACCCGTCTCGACGATCGGCGAAAGATCCACATACGGCAATGTCGGCCGCAGGATGTGGCGGACGTTGAGGCCGCCGCCGCTCTCGTCCGGGCGCTCGTCCGGCGCGTAGAAGGTGATCACCATGTCGGCGTAGTTGCGCTGTGGGGCGATGTACTGGGCACTGTCGCGGTTCAGCTTCGGCAGCAGCGCCATCGCTTGCTCAACCGAGTAGCCAAAACCGCCGGGGCCTGTATCACGCTGGAACTTCCAGCGGAGCCGCAAAGCTTCCTGTGGCTCCATATAGAACTTCAGATCGTAGTGCTCGCGCAGCCGCGAGGTGGCGTAGCCGTGGAGGCCCTCGAGAATGATGAAGGGCCGGGGCTCGACGTACTCCGGCGGCTCCAGGACGCCTCCACTGTGATTGTAGACCGGCTTGAGAATGGGCTCGCCTTCGCGCAGCAGATCAATGTGCTGCTCCAGGATGTCGAGGTAGTTGCAGGCAGGATCGTGCGGCGTAAGCCCGGTGAGGGCCCGTTGGGCCCGATCGTAACGGTGATAGTCGTCGATGCAGATGGCCAGCGTGCGTTCCGCGCCGAGAACATTGACCAGCCCCTCGGCAAACGTGGTCTTGCCGGAGCCGGAATCGCCGACGATGCCGATGACGACCGGCCGCATCTGGCGTTGCGCAGCTATCTTCAATAGATCTCTCCCGGCTGGCTTATAGCCAGCGTTCCGCGCAAGTCAGGCGCGCCACTTCTTCAATACCTGTTCGACAGGCCCTTGAAAACCCTGCTGGCGACAGTCCCGCTCGCCATGCAATGGAGCCATGCGGGAGGCCATTCGTGACCTGATGCCTGCCTCGGCCGAGCACTGGACGGAGCGGTCGGATTTATCAGCTGAGCTTGGCAAGAATAATCGCGAGCGGTGATTCGATACCGTTCAGGTGCCGCCCGATGTATCCAGGCTGGTCTGAGCCATCGCCATTCCAGGCGTCACCGGCCAGCCCACGGCCGGAGAGCGGGTGGGGCGAGAGACGGGATTCGAACCCGCGACACCCGGGACCACAACCCGGTGCTCTGCCAACTGAGCTACTCCCGCCACAGCTTTCGCTGACAGATACGCCGCCCCCACCTCCCGGTCAAGCCGGCCGGCAGATGGGATGTGTCGTTTACGGCACGGTAGGACGGCACCCAGCAGCAAACGTAAGGACACTATATATTTGTAGTATACACATATTGTACAACACATTATGTATATACCCGGTTGACAACATTTTTGCCGTGTATTTATGCGGCGAAGGGACGGCAACGCCGACGATGCGGTTCTTCCCTCTATTCCTCGATCTTGACGGTCGGGATGTCCTCGTTGTCGGTGGTGGTTCAGCCGCTGCCCGCAAGGCGCTGGTGCTGGCTGGCTGTGGCGCACGGGTCACCGTTGCCGCGCCTGCTCCAGGCGGCGAGGTGGTTGCGGCGGAAGGCCGCGTGCGATTGCTGCGGCGCCCCTTTCAGGCTGACGACGCCGATGGCAAGGCCCTGGTTGTCTCGGCTAGCGGTGATGCGGCTCTTGATGCCGCGGTGTTTGCAGCGGCACGCTCGCGCGACGTTCCGGTCAATGTCGTCGACCGCCCGCACCTTTGCACCTTCGTCTGGCCGGCAATCGTGGATCGCGACCCGCTCACCGTCGCCATCACCAGTGGTGGGGCGGCCCCGGTGCTGGCGCGCGGCGTGCGCGCCCGCATCGAGGCAATGCTGCCGCCGGCCCTCGGCGCGCTCGCCCGCTTCGCCGATCGCTTTCGCGGCGCGGTCAAGGCGACGCGCCCGTCCGGCCTTGCGCGTCGGCGCTTCTGGGATCGCTTTTTCGAAGGGCCCATCGCCGATCAGGTGCTGGCCGGCGACGAGCGCGGCGCTGGCGAGCGGATGCTGGCGCTGGTCAACCGCCGCGACGAGGAAAGCGCGGGGGCGGGTATTGTCCATCTGGTCGGCGCCGGGCCCGGCGATCCCGAACTGCTGACGCTGAAGGCGCTGCGGCTGCTGCAAGAGGCCGATGTGATCGTTCACGACCGGCTGATCGGCCCGCGTGTGCTCGACTACGCCCGCCGCGACGCCGAGAGGATCGATGTCGGCAAGGCGCCGGGTCGTCACGCCGTTCCGCAGGACAGGATCAACGCCCTGCTGCTGCAGCATGCAGGCGCCGGCGCCCGTGTCGTTCGCCTCAAGGGCGGCGATCCGTTCGTCTTCGGCCGTGGCGGCGAAGAGCTGGCGTTCTTGCGCGGCCACGGCATTGCCGTCGAGGTGGTGCCCGGCATCACCGCGGCCACCGGCTGCGCCGCTGCCGCCGGCATCCCGCTGACGATGCGTGGGCAGGCGCAAGCCCTGAGCATCGTCACCGCTCGCGCCGAAAGTGGCGAGACGGCGCTGGATTGGCAGGCCTTGGCCGGTGACGGACGGACGCTTTGCGTCTACATGGGAGCAGCGGCGGCGGCTCGGATCGCCCTCCGGCTGATCGAGGCCGGCCACGATCCGGCGACGCCGGCGGCGGTCGTTGTCGATGGCACCTTGCCGACACAGCGGATCGCAACCGGCACGCTGCAGGCGCTGGGCGCAATGGTGGCGGAAGCCGGAGCCGGTCCGGCATTGATCATGATCGGCGAGGCGGTGCGCCAGGCCGGCGCCGGCAGCGGAATGGGGATTGTTCCGATGCCGGCAGCAGTCGCCGGCGCACGCTGACGGAAAAGACGGAAACCCATGATGAGCAAGACGGAATCGAAAAGCAGCAAGCGCGCCTCCGAAGAAGGCGTACTCGCCATTTCGACAGCGCGCGGCGCTCGCGGTGAGGCACTTAAGGCGGTCACCGCCAACCGGCTGGTGGATGGTCTGGTCGTCTATCTCGGCGGGGATGGCTGGGTGGAGGCGCTGGCCGCCGCTCGTAGCGTGAGCGGCAAGGAAGCCGCGGCGGCGCTGCTGGCCGAAGCCGAGCCGGACGTCGCGGCGTGCCGTGTCGTTGGCCCTTATGTCATCGACGTGGTGCCGGACGAGGCCGGCACCTTGCAGGCGACCAGCGAGCGTGAGCGGATCCGCGCGCTGGGGCCGACCATGCGGCCTGA
Source organism: Rhodospirillales bacterium (assembly GCA_016793875.1). GTDB lineage: Bacteria > Pseudomonadota > Alphaproteobacteria > Rhodospirillales > Defluviicoccaceae > Defluviicoccus. Next base: position 11,698 of record JAEULG010000101.1, read on the forward strand.
CCTCGGCAAGCAGGCGGAGGCTTGAGCCATGTATCGCTACGACGAGTTCGATCAGACCTTCGTTGCCCAGCGCGTCGCCCAGTTCCGCGACCAGGTGGCCCGCCGGCTGGTCGGCGAACTGACCGAGGACGAATTCCGGCCGTTGCGGCTGATGAACGGCCTCTACCTGCAGCTCCACGCCTACATGCTGCGGGTCGCCGTGCCCTACGGCACGCTGTCGTCCCGGCAGATGCGCAAGCTGGCGCATATCGCCCGGCGGTATGACAAGGGCTACGGCCATTTCACCACCCGGCAGAACATCCAGTACAACTGGCCGGCCCTGAAGGACGTCCCCGACATCCTGATGGAGCTGGCCGAGGTCGAGATGCACGCGCTGCAGACCAGCGGCAACTGCATCCGCAACGTCACTGCCGACCAGTATTCCGGGGCTGCTGCCGACGAAATCGAGGATCCGCGCATCTGCGCCGAAGTGATCCGCCAGTGGTCGAGCCTGCATCCGGAGTTCTCGTTCCTGCCGCGCAAGTTCAAAGTGGCGGTGACCGGGGCCCCACACGACCGGGCAGCGGTGGCGGTGCACGACATCGGCATACGCATCGTTCGTGGCGATGACGGCGAAGTCGGCTATGCGGTGCTGGCCGGCGGCGGTCAGGGACGGACGCCGATGATCGGCAAGACGGTCCGCGCCTTCCTGCCGAAGCCGTACCTGCTGAGCTACCTGGAAGCGATCCTGCGCGTCTACAACGAGTTCGGCCGGCGCGACAATATGTTCAAGGCGCGTATCAAGATCCTCGTCCACGAGGTCGGCATCGACGAGTTCCGTCGCCGCGTCGAGGAGGAGTGGGAGCACATCCGCGGAACGGCGGTGGAAGTCCCCGAGGAAGAGGTGCGGCGCATCGCCTCCTATTTCGCGCCGCCGACGTTTGCGCGGCTGCCGGCGGTCTCGGAGGGGTTCGAGCGGCAGCAGCGCACCGATGCGCAGTTCGCCCTCTGGGCGCGGGCCAGCCTGCACCCGCACAAGCAGCCGGGCTATGCCATCGTCAACATATCGCTGAAGCCGATCGGCGGCGTGCCCGGCGATGCGACGGCCGAGCAGATGGACATCATCGCCGATCTCGCCGAGCGCTACGCGTTCGACGAGGTGCGGGTGACGCACGAGCAGAACCTGACGCTGCCGCATGTCCGCCAGGACGACCTCTATGCCCTTTGGCAGGAGCTTGACGCGGCCGGGCTGGCGACGGCCAACATCAATACCGTCACCGACATCATCGCCTGTCCCGGCCTCGACTACTGCAACCTCGCCAATGCCCGTGCCATCCCGATCGCCCAGAAGATCTCCGAGCGGTTTGGCGACATCGAGCAGGCGCACGACATCGGCGAGCTGAAGATAAAGATCTCCGGCTGCATCAACGCCTGCGGCCACCACCATGTCGGCCACATCGGCATCCTCGGCGTCGATAAGAAGGGGGTCGAGTTCTACCAGCTCACCCTGGGCGGCGATGCCACCGAAACGGCAGCGCTGGGTGAACTTGTCGGCCCCGCCTTCGGCTACGACGACGTGGTCGATGCCGTCGAGAAGCTGGTGCGGATCTATCTCGGGCTGCGGCAGGAAAACGAGCGTTTCCTCGATACCTACCGCCGCGTCGGCCTGCAGCCGTTCAAGGAGAAACTCTATGCCGCTCATTAGGAACGGGCGTCTCGCGGACGATCCGTGGACGGCCCTGGCCGACGACGCGGAACTGCCGCCGACCGGCGCCGTCATCGTTTCGCTGGCGCGCTTCCGCACCGAGCGCGAGGTGCTGTTCAACCGTGGTGCACCGCTGGGTATCCGGTTGAAGAGCAGCGAGCTCGCCTCCGAGATCGGTGCCGATGCGCCGCGCCTCGACCTCATCGCCATCGATTTCCCGGTCTTCCGCGACGGCCGCGGCTACTCGACGGCCCGGTTGCTCCGGGAGCGCTGGGGCTTTGCCGGCGAATTGCGTGCGGTCGGCAACGTGCTGCGCGATCAGCTGCTGTTCATGGACCGCTGCGGTTTCGATGCCTTCGAAGTGGAAAGTCCCGATGCTGTTGCGGCGTGGGAGAAGGCGCTCGCCGAGTTCAGCGTCTTCTATCAGCCGGCCACCGATGCCCGGGTGCCGGCACGCCTGCAACGGCTGCAGCGGAGGGCCGCGTCATGACTCCACCCGACCACGTTCCCGCCGGTGAGCTGGACGAAGCCGCCGGCGCCTCGATCCTGGCTTCGCTGGCGCGCGCCGAGCAACTCGCCCAGCGCTGGGCGGAAGCGGATACCGAGACCTTCCTCGCCGGCATGATCCACGAAGAGTTCCCGGGCCGCATCGCCCTCGTCTCATCCTTCGGAGCGGAGGCGGCGGTGCTGCTGCACCTCGTCGCCGGCATCGCACCGGCGCTGCCGGTCGTCTTCCTCGATACGGGTAAGCTGTTCGGTGAAACGCTGCGCTATCGCGACCGGCTGATCGCCGATTTCGGGTTGCAAGACGTCCGTTCTGTCACGCCCGACCCGGCACGGGTCGATGCTCTCGATCCAGATGGCGTGCTGTGGTTCGGCAATCCCGACATGTGCTGCCATCTGCGCAAGGTCGAACCGCTCAACCGCGCCCTTGAAGGCTTCGATGCCTGGATCACCGGGCGCAAGAACTTCCAGTCCGGCTCACGCGCCAACCTGCAGCGCATCGAGCGCAACCGCGAGGACGGCCGCATCAAGATCAACCCCCTGGCCTCCTGGCAGAAGCAGGATCTCGACGGCTATTTCGAGCGGCACCGGCTGCCCCGCCACCCGCTGGAAGCCGATGGCTTCCTTTCCATCGGCTGCATGCCGTGCACCGACCGCGTCGCCCCTGGCGAGGATGCGCGCGCCGGCCGCTGGCGGGGCCGCGAGAAGACCGAGTGCGGCATCCACCTGCCCATGGGCAAGTGGAACATGGGTGGCATGGACGGGATCTGAGCCGCACCTATCTGATCATCGTCCGCAATCGCGCGGCCGTTCAGGCCTCTTCCCACCAGCTTGTTCGGGACGGCAGCCAGCTTTCTCCGAAGGCTCAAGGTTCGCCGCTGGAACTCTCCTACGCGAGCGCCTGAATCGTTGAAAGGGTCAGCCGGGCGGACCCGGCGTCGGTACGGTCCCGGCGGCGAGCAGGGAAGCGAGGCGAGTCATTTCGTCGACACCGACGTCGGAGATGGCGGTGTAGGCGAGGCCGCCCCCCGACCAGGCGCCGATCAGATAGCCCTGGCGGCTGTGGAGGGTCAGCGGCATCGCCCCGGTGTCGGCGGCCGGCCGGACAAAGACGTTGATCACGTGAGGACCGTGCCGGTAGACGAGCGCCGCCGATGCCCGCCCGTCGAGGTAGTCGAGGCGCCCGCCGACGAGGGGGAAGCCGTCCGCCGCCAGATCACGTACCGGTGGGGCGAGGTCGATCCGGCCGCTGAACCAAGGGCGTACAGTGTGCTGATCGGAAGAAGCGACGTCGGTGAGGTGGTCGGCCATCAGCGAGCGGATGTGGGCGGCCACGACCTCGTCGTCCGCACGGCTCTCGTCGCTTTGCCCGGTCCACGTGAAAGTAAGCCCGCTCGACACCAGTGCCGTCAGCATCACCGACGCTGCGAGCGGCAGCCAGCGGCTTGACCGGGCCCGGGAGAGTCGGGCAGGGGCCCGCGCCCTTTCCTTACCCACGGTGTCATCCGGCAGCGACGCCGCAATCCGTGCCGCGAGGCTGTCCGGCGCACGATAACGGCTGGCACCGCCGCGAACCGCTTCCCCCAGCCTGTGCAGCGCCGCACGCGCCGCGACGCAGCTGGCGCAGACCGCGAGGTGGGCTTCAAGGCGAACGCGGTCCGCCGGCTCGATTTCCAGGTCGAGAAGGCGGTGCAGCAGCCTGCGGGCTTCGTCACAGTCCACGCGCCGCCTCCCGCGCCACGTTGGTTTGCCAAGCTTTCAGCAGCAAGGCGCGGGCACGGTTCAGCCGCGACATCACCGTGCCCAGCGGGATCCCGACCACGTCGGCGATCTCGCGGTAGGAGAGTTCTTCCAGTTCACGCAGGACGATCACCTCGCGGTAGAGAGGCGGGAGTGCCGCGATCAGCCGATCAAGGAGCGCGCGGTCAGCTTCGCGAAGAAGCGACGTCTCCGGATCGACCGGCCGCGACACGAACCCATCGATCGCATCATCGAATGCCGGACTGTCCGCATCTTCAAAAGAAATGCCGTCGCGGCTGCGGCGGCGGAGCGCGTCGTAGCAGACACGGCGGACGATGCTGAGCAGCCAAGCACGGGCGTTAGTGCCGGCAAAGCCGTCGAAGTAACGGAAGGCGCGCAGGTATGCGTCCTGGACCATGTCCTCGGCATCCACCTCATTGCGCATCAACCAGCGGGCGAGGTTGTAGGCGGCATCGAGGTGCGGAAGCGCAATCTCGCCGAAGTGCTTTGCTCTCGCCCCTTCGCTCACCGCCGCTGTCTCCCGGCTCTGCTTCCATGACCTGCGCCGCTGCGAGTTTATTCCCGGACGCAGCAAAAAGATAAATCGAACAAATTTTCCGCCCGGCCGGTCGTCATCACGAAAGCAGTCCACTCATAATGGAGCCTGATAATGAGCGAACCTCTTGCCAATCGGCGAAGCGTGCTGCGCTGTATGGCGTGGGCCGGGACCGGCGTTCTCTGGACGGTGGCGGGCGGCGTACCGCGGTCCTTTGCCTTCAGTGACCGGGCCGGCCAGATCGCGGCGAAGGACTCGGGCCTGACCTTCGTCCAGATCAGCGACAGTCACATTGGCTTCAGCAAAGAGGCCAATCCCGACGTGGCGGCGACCTTGAGTCTGGCAATCGAACGGATCAACGCGCTCGATCCCCAGCCAGCCTTCATCCTGCACACCGGCGATGTCACCCATCTCTCGAAGCCGTCGGAATTCTCGACCGCCGCGGATATCCTGAAGACACTGCGCGCACCGGTGCACGTCATTCCGGGCGAGCACGATGTCATCGGCGATGACGATGGATCGGAGTTCAGCGCCCGCTTCCCGGCCGCAGGGCGGCGAGGAAACGGTTGGTACAGCTTCGATGCCGGCGGCGTTCACTTCACCGGTCTCGTCAATGTCCTCGACTTCAAGGCGGGCGGCCTTGGCCATCTGGGGGATGCGCAACTGGAATGGCTGGAAGACGACCTGCGCGGGCTCAGCGCCAGCACGCCGATCGTCGTCTTTGCCCATATGCCGCTATGGAACGTCTATGAGCCGTGGGGCTGGGGCACCGACGACAGCGCCCAGGCCCTCGCCTATCTTCAGCGGTTCGGGTCAGTCACCGTCCTGAACGGGCACATCCACCAAGTCCAGCAACAGGTGGAAGGCAATACGCGCTTCTTCACGGCGATGTCCACGGCTTATCCGCAGCCGGCCCCCGGCGCCGCGCCAACGCCGGGGCCTCTGACCGTACAGCCTTCCCGGTTGCGGGAGGTCATCGGCCTGCGCGACGTCCAGATCGAGGGGCGAACCGGCCGTCTCGCGGTCACCGACGAGCCGCTGGCGAGGCCGGCATGACCAGTGCACACACCCTAGTCGGCACGGCGCTGGCAACCGCAGTGCTGCTAGCGATGGCGGTGGCGGTGACGCCGTACGGTCCGTTTGCCGCCGGTGCCACGCCACCAGCTGCGGCGGTGACCATCGAGGAATTTGCCTTCGTCCCGGGCGACCTCACCATCGCACCGGGAACGACAGTCGCCTGGGTCAACAAGGATGAGGCGCCGCACACGATCATAACCGACGACAAAACCGTCCGCTCGGGCGCGCTCGATACCGGCGACGCATTCTCCCACCAGTTTACCACCCCCGGGACCTATTCTTACCACTGCTCCCTGCATCCACAGATGACGGGGCACATCATCGTCCAGTGACCTCCGCCGTCTCATCTGGACGGAAGCAACATACTCAGTGGTCGTAGCCGTCCTGCTGTCCGGGCGACGTGCCCGGACAGCAGTGCCGCGCTGCGCTGCCCTGGTGCGAACATCCTCGCTGCGCTTTTTCAGGTGGGCGGTCGCGGAGGGGCTGATTAACGAGAATCCCGCCACAGGCACCGAGCGTCGACGAGACCTGGGCCGCGACCACCATGGCCCCGCAGCCATGGACGCTCGCCCAAGCTTCGCCCGCTTCAAAGCCATGCTGCGCAAGGCCGCCGAGCGAACCGTCGCCGGACTGTGGGCCCTCATCGGCAAACTCGTCGACATCTTCCGGCCCGCCGAATGCGCCAACTACTTCAGCTCGTGCGGCTATGACCCAGCCTGAACGGAATCCGCTCTAGCAGGGTTGCTCACACCGCCGCCAACCATTTGGTTGCCATCCGGTTGCCAACGCCCCATCGCAAGAACCTAAGTCATTGAAAATGTTGGTCGGGGAGACTGGATTCGAACCAGCGACCCTCTGCTCCCAAAGCAGATGTTTGTATTTTTGATCAGTTATGACAGCTTAGGACCAACCTCGATAAACCGTTCTGATTCCGTAGGATAGGTTGCGACCATCGTTGCCGTACTGCGACCGGTCGTGCTACCTTCTGCTTACCCCACGCTTACCTGAAAATCGGGTCAGCAAGCTGGGAACCGGCGCGAAGAAGGGAGCGCGGCATGCCACGGATCACGAAGACGCTTGTCGAGAAGCTGGCACCGAGCGAGCGCGACGTGTTCGCATGGGATAGAGAATTGCGCGGTTTCGGCCTGCGGGTTAAGCCATCGGGCATCCGTTCGTATCTCGTCCAGTATCGCAACGCGCAGGGCCGGTCGAAGCGCATGACTATCGGCGAGCATGGCCGGCTGACGGCAGAAGAAGCGCGCAAGCAGGCACGCTTGATCCTCGCGGAAGTCGAAAAGGGACAAGACCCGGCTGAAGTTCGAGATACAGTACGGAAGGCGCCGTCCGTGGCGGAGTTTTCCGAGCGTTACATCGTTGAGCACATCCCCAACATGAAACCCCGGAGCGCAGCCGAAGAGCGGCGAATCATTGCCAAATTCATTCTTCCTGGGCTTGGCGCTCTTAAGGTTGCGAGTGTGACTCTCGCGGATGCCTCTCGTCTCCATTTCTCACTGCGGCGGGTACCGATCCAGGCGAACAGGGTACTTGGAGTCTTGTCCCGGATGATGAACAAGGCTGAGAAGTGGGGCCTTCGGCCGCTGGGCTCTAACCCCTGTCGCCACATCGACAAGAATTCCGAAGTCGCACGCGAGCGCTATCTGAGCGCCGACGAACTCGCCCGGCTCGGCGACATCCTCGTCGAAGCCGAGCACACCGCCACAGAGTTGCCGGGCACGATCGCTGCCGTCCGGCTGCTGGTGCTGACGGGCTGCCGAATGTCGGAAATCTTGACATTGCAATGGCCGCACGTCGATTTCGCCGCAGCCTGTCTGCGCTTGCCCGACAGCAAGACCGGGGCGAAGATCGTGCACCTGAACGCCCCTGCCCTCGCCGTTCTGGTGGCCGTGGATCGCGCGGAGGGCTCGCCGTGGGTCATCGCGGGCGGCAAGCCGGGGGCGCATCTGGTCAACCTGGAAAA
>JAEULG010000131.1 GCA_016793875.1 Rhodospirillales bacterium
GACGGCGCCTACCACGACGTCGATTCGAGCGTGCTGGCGTTCGAGATCGCGGCGCGCGCCGCCTTCCGCGAGGGTCTGCCGAAGGCCGGGCCGAAGCTCCTCGAGCCGGTGATGAAGGTCGAGGTGGTGACGCCCGACGACTACATGGGCGATATCATCGGCGACTTGAACAGCCGGCGCGGTCAGATCAGCGGCATGGACCAGCGCGGCAACGCCCGCGTCATCACCGCGCTGGTGCCGCTGGCGACGATGTTCGGATACGTCAACACCCTACGCTCGATGAGCCAGGGGCGGGCGACCTACACCATGCACTTCGACCGCTATGCGGACGTTCCCCAGGCGATTTCCGAAGAAGTCCGACAGCGCCTGGCAAGTTAAGGCCAGTACCCGAGGCACGGAGCAACGAGATGGCGAAGGCGAAGTTTGAGCGGACGAAGCCGCACTGCACCGTTGGGACGATCGGCCACGTCGATCATGGCAAGACGACGTTGACGGCGGCGATTACGAAGGTGCTGGCGGAGACGGGTGGGGCGACGTTCATTCCGTTCGACCAGATCGACAAGGCGCCTTAGGAGAAGGCTCGGGGGATCACGATTTCGACGGCGCACGTCGAGTATCAGACCGAGAATCGCCACTACGCGCACGTCGACTGCCCCGGCCACGCCGACTACGTGAAGAATATGATCACCGGCGCGGCGCAGATGGACGGCGCCATCCTGGTGGTCTCGGCGGCCGACGGGCCGATGCCGCAGACCCGCGAGCACATCCTGCTCGCCCGGCAGGTGGGCGTGCCGGCCATCGTCGTCTTCCTCAACAAGGTTGACATGGTCGACGATCCGGAATTGCTGGAGCTGGTCGAGCTTGAGCTGCGCGAGCTGCTCAGCTCCTATGACTTCCCCGGCGACGACATTCCGATCGTCAAGGGTTCCGGTCTAGCGGCTCTGGAAGGTCGTGATCCGGAAATCGGCAAGAACGCCATCCTTGAACTGATGCGTGAGGTCGACGCCTACATCCCGCAACCGGACCGGCCGAAGGACAAGCCGTTCTTGATGCCGATCGAAGACGTGTTTTCGATCTCCGGCCGCGGCACGGTGGTGACCGGCCGCGTCGAGCGCGGCGTGATCAAGGTCGGCGAAGAAGTGGAAATCGTCGGCATCAAGGCGACGGTGAAGACGACCTGCACCGGCGTCGAGATGTTCCGCAAGCTGCTCGACCAGGGCGAGGCAGGCGACAACATCGGCGTGCTGCTGCGCGGCACCAAGCGCGAGGATGTCGAGCGCGGCCAGGTGCTGGCCAAGCCGGGGACGATCACCCCGCACACCAAGTTCGCTGCCGAGGCGTATATCCTGACCAAGGAGGAGGGCGGCCGGCATACGCCGTTCTTCACCAACTACCGGCCGCAGTTTTACTTCCGGACGACGGACGTGACCGGCACGGTGAAGCTGCCGGACGGCACCGAGATGGTGATGCCGGGCGACAACATCTCGATGGAGGTGCAGCTGATCCAGCCGATCGCCATGGACGAGGGCCTGCGCTTCGCCATCCGCGAGGGCGGCCGCACCGTCGGCGCCGGCGTCGTCGCCAAGATCATCGAGTAGACACCACGCCGGAAGGCGCGGGCCGGAACGGGATGGAACGGACGAAAGGGGTATAGCTCAGCTGGTAGAGCGGCGGTCTCCAAAACCGCAGGTCGCGGGTTCGAATCCTGCTGCCCCTGCCACGATGCATACAAAGAAGATGGCGAAAACCAGTGTGGTGCAGTTCTTCCGCGAGGTCCGTCAGGAAGCCGCCAAGGTTACCTGGCCCACCCGCAAGGAGACGATGATCTCCACCGGCTTGGTGCTGGTGATGGTGATTCTCGCCGCCCTCTTCTTTCTCATCGTCGATGAGGTCATCGCCATCGGCGTGCGCTTTTTGCTGGGCTTTGGGATGTGATCGGCATGGACGCGCGCTGGTACGTCATTCACGTCTATTCCGGTTTCGAGCGCAAGGTCGCGCAGTCGATCGAGGAGCAGGCGCGCCAAGCCGGCATGGAGGAGCGCATCCAGCAGGTGATGGTGCCGATGGAAGAGGTCGTCGAGGTGCGCCGCGGCCAGAAAGTCAACGCCGAGCGCAAATTCTTCCCCGGCTATGTGCTGGTGAAGATGGATATGACCGACGACACCTGGCACCTCGTGAAGAACACGCCGAAGGTGACCGGCTTCCTCGGCGGCCGCGGCCGGCCGACGGCGATCTCCGAGGCCGAGGCGGCGCGCATCCTGCACCAGGTGCAGGAAGGCATCGAGCGGCCGAAACCGTCGATCACCTTCGAGATCGGCGAGCAGGTGCGAGTCAGCGACGGGCCGTTCACCTCCTTCAGCGGCCTCGTCGAAGAGGTGGACGAGGCACGGGCGCGGCTGAAGGTCGCCGTCTCGATCTTCGGCCGGTCGACGCCGGTGGAACTGGAGTACTCCCAAGTCGAGAAGATGTAGCGGCCGGCGCGGCTGGCGGCGAACAGCCGCCGCGGCCCGGCTTCGGCAGGATATGAGAGACCGAGATGGCGAAGAAGATAACCGGATACATCAAGCTGCAGGTTCCGGCGGGGAAGGCAACACCGCAGCCGCCGATCGGTCCTGCGCTGGGTCAGGCCGGCCTGAATATCATGGCGTTCTGCAAGGAGTTCAACGCGCAGACGCAGAAGCTCGAGGAAGGCATGCCGGTGCCGGTGGTGATCACCGCCTTTGCCGATCGCACCTTTACCTTCGTGACCAAGACGCCGCCGACCAGCTACCTGCTGAAGAAGGCGGCGGGGGTGCCCAAGGGCAGCGCCAACCTCGGCAAGGCTTCGATCGGCAAGGTCACCCGCGAGCAGGTGCGCCAGATCGCCGAGCAGAAGATGGGTGACCTCAACGCCAAGGACGTCGACGGGGCCATGGCCATGGTCATCGGCTCGGCGCGCTCGATGGGCATCGAAGTGGTGGAATGACGCAATGAGCAAGCAAAGCAAGCGCCTGCGCGCCGCTTATGAGGGTGTCGACCGCGCCGCGCAGTACGACATCGACGCGGCGATCGGGGTGATCAAGACGGGAGCGACGGCGAAGTTCGACGAGACCGTCGAGGTCGCCATCAACCTCGGTGTCGATCCACGGCACGCCGACCAGATGGTGCGCGGCATCGTCGCCCTGCCCAACGGTACCGGCAAGCAGGTGCGCATCGCCGTCTTCGCGCGCGGCGACAAGGCCGCCGAGGCGAGCGCCGCCGGCGCCGACATCGTCGGTGCCGAGGACTTGATGGAGCAGATTCAGAAGGGCGAGATCAACTTCGACCGCTGCATCGCCACGCCGGACATGATGGGCGTCGTCGGCCGGCTGGGCAAAATCCTCGGCCCGCGTGGTCTGATGCCGAACCCGAAGGTGGGCACGGTGACGATGGACGTCGCCGGGGCGATCAAGGCGGCCAAGGCGGGCCAGGTAGAGTTCCGCGTCGAGCGCGCGGGCATCGTCCATGGCGGCGTCGGCAAGGTGAGCTTCCCGGCGACGGCGCTCGCGGAGAACATTCACGCGTTCGTCGATGCGGTGATCAAGGCGAAGCCGGCCGGCGCCAAGGGCACTTACGTCAAGCGGATCAGCCTCAGCACGACGATGGGGCCGGGTCTGCGTCTGGATACTGCCTCCGCCGCGGGATAACCGGCGGGGCAGGGATCGGTCCCGGCCGCCCGCTTTTGCGGTCGGGTCCGTGAAGGAGCACCCGCGGGCGCTCCTTCGGGCAACCTGTCCGAGACAGCAGGTGCCGTTTCACGCCGTCCACGGCGGTACGAAACGGTCTAATGGCGCTGCCGCCTGCCGAGACCGAGTACAAGCCAGAAGGGACGGCCCTCAGCTGCCCCTGCGGCTCGAACCGGTGGCCCTGGACAGGGCAACCGGCCCTCTGGGACGGCGCAACAGCCGGTCTCCCGGTTGGCCGATGGTGGATCCCCGCAAGGCGGCGCGGCCGCCCGCAGGGGAAACGCAGCGGAGATGAAACGATGGACCGAGCAGAAAAGGAAGACTTGGTCGCGTCGCTGCATCGCACGTTCAGCGAGACCGCCGTCGTTCTCGTCACCCACTACAGCGGGCTGACGGTTGCGGAGATCGGTGATCTGCGGAAGCGGATGCGGGACGCGGGAGCGGGTCTGAAGGTGACCAAGAACCGTCTCACCGTACGGGCGCTGCAAGGCACCCGCTACGCCAGCCTGGACGGCCTGTTCAAGGGGCCGACGGCCATCGCCTATGCCAACGATCCGGTGGCGGCGGCGAAGGTGGCGGTCGGGTTTGCGAAGACCAACCCCAAGCTGGTGCTGCTGGGCGCCGGCGTGGGGACGCAGGTGCTGGATGTCGATGGTGTCAAGGCGCTGGCGTCGCTGCCGTCGCTGGACGAGATCAGAGCCCAGTTCATCGGGCTGCTGACGACGCCGGCACAGCGCATCGCAGGTGTCCTGCAGGCGCCGGCCGGTCAGCTGGCGCGGGTCTTTGCGGCTTATGCCGATGCAGCCGAGGCGGAAGAAGCCGCCTGATCCGGCGCACCGGAAAACAACGGTTCGAGTTCGAGGAGTAGAGAGAAATGGCCAATCTGGAACAACTGGTCGAAGAGCTGTCGGGCCTCTCGGTGCTGGAAGCCGCGCAGCTCTCCAAGATGCTGGAAGAGAAGTGGGGCGTTTCCGCCGCGGCGCCGGTCGCTGCCGCCGCCGCTCCGGCCGCCGCCGCGGCTGCCGCCGAGCCGGTCGAGGAGAAGACCGAGTTCGATGTCATCCTGACCGCCATCGGCGACAAGAAAATCAACGTCATCAAGGAGGTGCGCGCCGTCACCAACCTCGGCCTGAAGGAAGCCAAGGACTTGGTCGAGGCGGCGCCGAAGTTGGTGAAGGAAGCCCTGAAGAAGGAAGAGGCCGAGCAGATCAAGAAGAAGCTCGAAGAGGCCGGGGCAACCGTCGAGATTAAATAGCATTAATGGAGTGATGGTGGTTGGCGTCGACACTCGGCGACAACATATCACATGAGCAGCCGTACGCGGCGGAGGCAGACCTGCTTTCCCCGTCGTACGGCGTAGCGACGTACTCGCCCGCATGGGCCTTGCCGCGGCCGGGACAGCGAGTGCGATCGGAAAGCGCGCCGACGGCGCGGTGGCGGAAACCGCCACCGCCGCCGTTTTGGCGTGCGCCGGAATATCGGTGTCACCTTTCGTCGGCGGTGGGCGGAACAGAGGTGACCCCGGGCGGCTCGACAGACAGCACGAAGGTGTCAGATGCCCAGCAGTTTTACCGGTCGGAAGCGGGTTCGCAAGAGCTTCGGGCGCATCGCCGCGGCGGTGCAGATGCCGAACCTGATCGAGGTGCAGAAAAGCTCCTATGAGCAGTTTCTGCAGCGAAACACCTCTGCCGAGCGGCGCAGTGACACCGGCCTGCAGGAGGTGTTCAAGTCGGTCTTCCCGATCAAGGATTTCTCCTCGCGCGGTACCCTCGAGTTCGTCAAGTACGAGTTCGAGGAGCCGAAGTACGACGTCGAGGAGTGCCAGCAGCGCGGGATGACCTACGCCGCGCCGCTGAAGGTGACGCTGCGCCTTGTCGTCTGGGATATCGACGACGAGACCGGTGCGCGTTCGATCCGCGACATCAAGGAGCAGGACGTCTACATGGGCGACATGCCGTTGATGACTAACAACGGCACCTTCGTCATCAACGGCACCGAGCGGGTGATCGTCTCTCAGATGCACCGCTCGCCCGGCGTCTTCTTCGACCACGACAAGGGCAAGACCCACTCCTCGGGCAAGTTCCTGTTCGCAGCGCGGGTGATTCCGTACCGCGGCTCGTGGCTGGATTTCGAGTTCGATGCCAAGGATCTGGTGTTCGTGCGCATCGACCGCCGGCGCAAGCTGCCGGTGACGACGCTGCTGCTGGCGCTCGATTCGGCGCAGACGGAAGCGCTGCGCGCTGAGCGGGCGGCAGAAGGCCGGTCGGTGGAGGCGGGTGAGATCACCGGCATGTCGCCGGAGGAAGTGCTCGACTACTTCTACGAGAAGGTCACGTTTGTCCGCGCCGGTGACGGCTGGAAGACGGAATTCCGCGCTGATCGCATGCGCGGCGTCAAGCTCGCCCGCGATCTCGTCGATGCGGCCACCGGCGAGCGGCTGGCCGAGGCCGGCACCAAGTTGACGCCGAAGCTACTGCGTCATTTGGCGGCACAGGGGCTCGCCGAGCAGCTCGTGCCGGACGAGGATCTGGCGGGCCGCTACGTCGCCGAGGACCTGATCAACGAGGACACCGGCGAGATCTATGTCGAGGCGGGCGAGGAGATCACCGAGACGACGGTGGCGGCGCTCAATGCCGCCGGCGTCGGCGAGGTGCACACGCTCGCCATCGATCACATCAACGTCGGCCCCTACATCCGCAACACCCTTGCCGTCGATCGCAACACGTCGCGAGAAGAGGCGCTGTTCGACATCTACCGTGTGATGCGCCCGGGCGAACCGCCGACCCTGGAGAGCGCCGAGGTGCTGTTCAAGGGCCTGTTCTTCGATCCCGAGCGCTATGACCTGTCGGCGGTCGGCCGCGTCAAGATGAATTCGCGCCTGGGCTTCGAGACCGACGACAGCGTGCGCATGCTGCGCAAACAGGACATCCTCGCCGTCGTCAAGGTGCTGGTCGATCTCAAGGACGGCCGCGGCGAGATCGACGACATCGATCACCTCGGCAACCGCCGCGTCCGCTCGGTGGGCGAGTTGCTGGAGAACCAGTACCGCGTCGGGCTACTGCGGATGGAGCGCGCCATTCGGGAGCGGATGAGCTCGGTCGATATCGACACGGTGATGCCGCAGGAGCTGATCAACGCCAAGCCGGCTGCAGCGGCGGTGCGCGAGTTCTTCGGCTCCTCGCAGCTCAGCCAGTTTATGGACCAGACCAACCCGCTGTCGGAGATCACCCACAAGCGCCGGCTGTCGGCACTGGGCCCGGGTGGCCTCACCCGGGAGCGCGCCGGCTTCGAGGTGCGCGACGTGCACCCGACGCACTACGGCCGCATCTGCCCGATCGAGACTCCGGAAGGGCCGAACATCGGCCTGATCAACTCGCTCGCCACCTTCGCGCAGGTGAACCGCTACGGCTTCATCGAGACGCCTTACCGCAAGGTGACCGACGGCAGCGTCGCCGATGACGTCATCTACATGAGCGCCATGGACGAGGGGAAATACACCATCGCCCAGGCCAACGCCCAGCTCGAGGGCGGGCGCTTCGTCGAGGACCTCGTCTCGTGCCGTCGCGGCAACGACTTCCTGCTCGCCCGTCCGTCGGACATCGACTATATCGACGTTTCGCCGAAGCAGCTGGTGTCGGTGGCCACCGCGCTGATCCCGTTCCTGGAGAACGACGACGCCAACCGGGCGCTGATGGGCTCGAACATGCAGCGGCAGGCGGTGCCGCTGATCAAGACCGAGGCGCCGCTGGTCGGCACCGGCATGGAAGCGGCGGTTGCCCGCGACTCCGGCGCGACCATCATCGCCCGGCGCTCGGGGCTGGTCGACCAGCTCGACGCGACCCGCATCGTCATCCGCGCCACCGAGGAGACCTCGCACTCGGCGCCCGGCGTCGATATCTACAACCTGCTGAAGTTCCAGCGTTCCAACCAGAACACGACCATCCACCAGCGGCCGCTGGTGCGGGTCGGCGACGTGGTCGAGGCCGGCGATATCATCGCCGACGGATCGTCCACCGAGCTCGGCGAGCTGGCACTGGGCCGCAACGTGCTGGTCGCGTTCATGCCATGGCAGGGCTACAACTTCGAGGACTCGATCCTGATCTCCGAGCGGATCGTCAAGGAAGACGTCTTCACCTCGATCCACATCGAGGAGTTCGAGGTGATGGCCCGCGATACCAAGCTGGGCCAGGAGGAAATCACCCGCGATATCCCCAACGTCGGTGAAGAGGCGCTTAAGAACCTCGACGAGGCGGGCATCGTCTACATCGGCGCCGAGGTCAAGCCAGGCGACATCCTCGTCGGCAAGGTGACGCCGAAGGGCGAGACGCCGATGACTCCGGAGGAGAAGCTGCTGCGCGCCATCTTCGGCGAAAAGGCGGCTGACGTCCGCGATACCTCGCTGAAGGTGCCACCGGGGGTCTCAGGCACGGTGCTGGAAGTGCGCGTCTTCTCCCGCCGCGGCGTCGAAAAAGACGTGCGCGCGCTGGCGATCGAACGCGCCGAGATTGAGCGGCTGGCCAAGGACCGCGACGACGAGCGGGCGATCCTCGAGCGCAGCTTCTACACCCGCCTGAAGACGCTGCTGCTCGGCCAGACGACGAGCGGCGGGCCGAAGGGCCTCGCCAAGGGGGTGTTCATCGACGAGGCGCTGCTTACCGGCTACACCTCGGGCCAATGGGCGCAGTTCGCCGTCGCCGACGACAAGGTGATGGCCGACATCGAGGCGCTCCGGCAGTCCTTCGAGGACTCCATCTCTCGGCTGGAACAGCGCTTCGAGAACAAGGTCGACAAGGTCCAGCGCGGCGACGACTTGCCGCCGGGCGTGATGAAGATGGTCAAGGTGTTCGTCGCGGTGAAGCGCAAGCTGCAGCCGGGCGACAAGATGGCTGGCCGCCACGGCAACAAGGGCGTCATCTCCAAGATCGTGCCGATCGAGGACATGCCGTACGTCGAGGACGGCACTCCGGTCGATATCGTCCTCAATCCGCTGGGCGTGCCGTCGCGGATGAACGTCGGCCAGATCCTGGAGACACACCTCGGCTGGGCTTGCGCCGGCCTCGGCAAGCAGATCTCGGCGCTGCTGGACGAGGTACGCCGGGGCAGCTCCTTCGACGGTCTGCGCGACAAGCTGCAGGACATCTACGGCGAGTACCAGTTCGCCGAGGAGATCGCCGATCTCGACGACAAGCAGACGCTGGAGCTGGGCGAGAACCTGCGGCCGGGCGTCCCGGTCGCCTCGCCGGTGTTCGATGGTGCCCGCGAGACCGACATCGTCGCCATGCTGGAAAAGGCGGGCCTCGATGCCTCGGCGCAGGTGACGCTGTCCGACGGGCGCACCGGCGAGCCGTTCGACCGCAAGGTAACCGTGGGCTACATCTACATGCTGAAGCTGCACCATCTGGTGGACGACAAGATCCACGCCCGCTCCATCGGTCCCTACAGCCTCGTCACCCAGCAGCCGCTGGGCGGCAAGGCGCAGTTCGGTGGCCAGCGCTTCGGCGAGATGGAGGTGTGGGCGCTGGAGGCGTACGGCGCCGCCTACACCTTGCAGGAAATGCTGACGGTGAAGTCGGACGACGTTTCCGGCCGGACCAAGGTCTACGAGTCCATCGTTCGCGGCGACGACACTTTCGAGGCGGGTGTGCCGGAATCGTTCAACGTGCTGGTCAAGGAACTGCAGTCGCTCGGTCTCAACGTCGAGTTGACCTGAGCTGATCGCGGGGCGTGCTGCAGAGGAGAGTTGCCTAATGAACGAGTTGTTGAAGATCTTCGGGCAGGTCGGCGGGACGCAGCGGTTCGACGACATCCGCATCTCGATCGCCAGCCCGGAGCGCATCCGCTCGTGGTCGTTCGGCGAGATCAAGAAGCCGGAGACGATCAACTACCGCACGTTCAAGCCGGAACGGGACGGGCTGTTCTGCGCCCGCATCTTCGGGCCGATCAAGGACTACGAGTGCCTGTGCGGCAAATACAAGCGGATGAAGTACAAGGGCATCATCTGCGAGAAGTGCGGCGTCGAGGTTACCTTGCAGAAGGTGCGGCGCGAGCGGATGGGCCATATCGAGCTGGCCTCACCCGTGGCGCACATCTGGTTCCTTAAGTCGCTGCCCAGCCGCACCGGCCTGCTTCTCGACATGACCCTGAAGGATCTGGAGAAGATCCTCTACTTCGAGGCCTACGTGGTGATCGAGCCGGGGCTGACCCCGCTGAAGTTGCACGAGTTGATCACCGAGGAACAGTTCCAGAAGGCGATCGACGCGTACGGCGAAGACGCGTTCACCGTCGGCATCGGCGCCGAAGCCATCCGCGATATGCTGAAGGCGATCGACCTCGACGCCGAACAGACGCAACTGCGGCTCGACCTGAAGGAGACCACCTCCGAGGCCAAGCGCAAGAAGCTGGTCAAGCGCCTCAAGCTGATCGAGGCGTTTGTCGAGTCCGGCTCGCGCCCCGAGTGGATGATCATGGAGGTGGTGCCGGTCATCCCGCCGGAGCTGCGCCCGCTGGTGCCGCTGGACGGCGGCCGCTTCGCCACGTCCGACCTCAACGATCTCTACCGCCGGGTGATCAACCGGAACAACCGGCTGAAGCGGCTGATTGAGCTGCGGGCCCCGGAGATCATCATCCGCAACGAGAAGCGGATGCTGCAGGAATCGGTCGATGCGCTGTTCGACAACAGCCGCCGCGGCCGGCCGATCGCCGGCGCCTCGAAGCGGCCACTGAAGTCTTTGTCCGACATGCTGAAGGGCAAGCAAGGTCGCTTCCGCCAGAACCTGCTCGGCAAGCGCGTCGATTATTCCGGCCGCTCGGTGATCGTCGTCGGCCCGGAGCTCAAGCTGCACGAGTGCGGCCTGCCCAAGAAGATGGCGCTCGAGCTGTTCAAGCCGTTCATCTACTCGAAGCTCGAGCTCTACGGCATGGCGACCACCATCAAGGCCGCCAAGCGGATGCTGGAGAAGGAGCGTCCCGAGGTGTGGGATATCCTCGAGGAGGTGATCCGCGAGCATCCGGTGCTGCTCAACCGGGCGCCGACGCTGCACCGCCTCGGCATCCAGGCGTTCGAGCCGACGCTGATTGAGGGCAAGGCGATCCAGCTGCATCCGCTGGTCTGCGCCGCCTTCAACGCCGACTTCGACGGCGATCAGATGGCCGTGCACGTGCCGCTGTCGCTGGAGGCGCAGCTCGAAGCCCGCGTGCTGATGATGTCCACCAACAACATCCTCAGCCCGGCCAACGGCAAGCCGATCATCGTGCCGTCCCAGGACATCGTCCTTGGCCTCTATTATCTGAGTATGGACCGTCCGGACGAGCCGGGCGAGGGCAAGGCGTTCGTCGACATGGGCGAGATCCAGCACGCGCTGGAAGCCCGTGCGATCACCCTGCATACCCGCATCAAGGCCCGCTACCACGGCGTCGATGCCGACGGTGTGCCGCAGGTGAGGTTGGTGGACACGACGCCGGGACGGATGCTGCTGTCGGAGCTGCTGCCGCGCCATCCCAACGTGCCGTTCGATCTGGTCAACCGGCTGCTGACCAAGAAGGAAATCTCGGCGGTCATCGATGCCGTCTACCGCAACTGCGGCCAGAAGGAGACGGTGAT
Organism: Rhodospirillales bacterium; assembly: GCA_016793875.1. Classification (GTDB taxonomy): domain Bacteria; phylum Pseudomonadota; class Alphaproteobacteria; order Rhodospirillales; family Defluviicoccaceae; genus Defluviicoccus. The sequence continues at coordinate 11,305 of JAEULG010000131.1, forward strand.
CTTCGCCGACCGGATCATGCGGCTGGGCTTCCGCCAGGCGTCGCGTGCCGGCATCTCCTTCGGCAAGGACGACCTGGTCGTTCCCGAGGCGAAAGCGGCGCTGGTGCGGACCACCGAGGACAAGGTCAAGGAATACGAGCAGCAGTACCTGGACGGTCTGATCACCCAGGGCGAGAAGTACAACAAGGTGGTGGATGCCTGGGCACAGTGCACTGACCAGGTGGCCGATGCGATGATGCAAAGCATCTCCAAGCTGGAGCCCGGCCAGCCGATCAACGCCGTCTACATGATGGCGCACTCCGGTGCCCGCGGCTCGGCAGCCCAGATGAAGCAACTCGCCGGCATGCGCGGGCTGATGGCGAAGCCGTCAGGCGAGATCATCGAGACGCCGATTATCTCCAACTTCAAGGAGGGGCTGACCGTCCTCGAGTACTTCAACTCGACCCACGGCGCCCGCAAGGGTCTCGCCGACACCGCCCTGAAGACCGCCAACTCCGGCTACCTCACCCGCCGGCTGGTGGACGTGGCGCAGGACTCGATCATCCTCGAGCCTGACTGTGGCACCCAGAACGGCCTGACCGTCCGCCCGGTGGTGGAAGGCGGCGAAGTGGTCTCGCCGCTGGGCGAGCGCATCCTCGGCCGCTCTGCGGCGGAAGATATCGTCGATACGGTGAGCGGGCGGATCCTCGTCCGCGCCGGCGAGCTGATCGACGAGGATAAGGTGGCGGCGATCGAGGCGGTCGACCTGGAGGTGGTCAAGAT
>JAEULG010000222.1 GCA_016793875.1 Rhodospirillales bacterium
CTCGACGATGCGGGCGACACCCGAGCGGGCAAGCGCCCGGGTACCCGCTCGCTTGGCGATGGTGCCGATCAGGCTGGCGAACAGCCGGGTATTGGCCTTGTCGCGATCGATATCGGTCTCGAAGTCGGCGGCGACGCGGAATAGCTCGGCGAACTCGTTATCGAGGCCGCTCAGCGTGTAGTAGAGGAAGGGATCGCCGAGCAGCACCACCTTGACGTCGAGCGGGATCGGCTGCGGCTCCAGCGTCGTCGTCGCCGACCAGCCGAGCTGCTCCGCGGGCGATTCGATGCGAATGCACGACGACCGCAGCGTCCGTTTCAGCGTTTCCCACGAGAAGCCGTTGGCCAGAACCTTGTGGGCATCGAGAATCAGGCAGCCCCCGTTGGCGCGGTGCAGCGCACCGGCCTTGATCAGCGAGAAGTCGGTAACCAGCGTTCCAAACTGCGCCAAGTGCTCGACGCGGCCGACGAGGTTCGAAAGGGTCGGGTGATCCTCGTAGATGACCGGCGCCTGCGGCGGCGCCTCCGGCCCGTCGGCGTTGCTGACCAGCACGTTGATGCGGTAGCGGCGGAACGGATCGGGCTCGGGGCCAGAGGCACGACCGGGCCCGCCGATGACGATCTGCGGGCCGGGAGCCTCCCTCGGCAGAAACTCCTCAGCCGACTCGATGACGTCCTCGCGGACCTTGTCGAGGTGAGCCTTGACTTGCGGCAGGTCGGTCCAGCGGGCGATCAGTTCCTCGAACGGCCTGCCGACGGCGAAGATGGTGATTTCGCGATCGAGCGCGCGAAGCTGGTCGCGCTGCTCCTTCTCCCAGCCCGGCACCGCCTTCAGGAACTCGCCGAGCTCCTTTTGCATCTGTTCCGACGCCTGTTTACGCTGCTGCTTCTCCTCCGGCGAGAGCGCATCGAATTCCTGCGGGCTCAGCACCTCGCCGTTGCGGATCGGTGCGATGGCAAGGCCCATCGGCGTGCGCAGGATGGCGACCTCCTGCTCCCGGCCGCGTTCCTGCAGGCCCTGGAAGCCCTGCTCCTGGCGTTCCTTGAGGTGCTCCTGGATGACGTTCCGGCGGTTGCGGTACTCCTCGCTCTCGAAGGCCGCCGGCAGCGCCAGCCGCAGCTCGTCGATCAGGTGCTCGACGTCGCCGCGCAGCGGTCGCGCCCGGCCGGCCGGCAGCCGCAGCGCCCGCGGCTTGTGTGGTTCACTGAAGTTGTTGACGTAGCACCAGTCGGACGGCGCCGGCCACGAGGCCCGCGCCTTTTCGACGGCATCGCGGACGAAAGCGTACTTACCGGTTCCGTGTGGCCCCAGCGCGAAGAGGTTATAACCGGGGTGGCGCATGCCGAGCGACAGATGCAGGGCAGCGGCAGCCCGCTTCTGGCCGATGCCGTCCGCCAAGGGCGCAAGCTCGGCGGTCGTCGCGAACGGCAGCTCATCCGGCGGACAGGTACGATAGAGGAGTTCCGGAGGCACCGGCTGCGGCGCGGAGGGGGCGGCCGTATCGTTCATTATGTGTCCTCCTCGTCGGCGGTTGTCCGGAATCGGGGGACGCAGCGCCTTGTCCACAGTCGCAGTCTGCCCCAGCCACGCGGGGCAAAAAACTGCACTTTCTGCCCGCGGGAAAACTTTCCTTCTGTGGGGCTTGCGCGCCGCCGGCAAGCGCTGCGGACGCGCCTGCATGGCTGATGTGGGGTTCGCAGCCGCCCGCCGCACCCTTGCCCTGAGCGCGCCATGAGCGCCCGGCTGGCCGCGCCTCGATCTGGTGTTTGCGCACCGGTTGTGGTACTTGCCCCCGCAAGACCGATGGTTTTTGCCGCACCATCCGAGCCAGCCCGGCTGCCCCGATCGGCCGCGCCGCGACCGGTGCCGGAACAACAGAGAAGGGTGTGGGGATGCCGAGAAGCGTGCGCCGTCTGGTCGGCCTTGTGGTCGCGGTCTCGATGGCGGCCGCCGTCGCCGGCTGTGCCACGCCGCCCGACCGCTCCGACGCGGAGGCTTACGCGGAATTCAAGGCGCTCAATGATCCTCTGGAGCCGCTGAATCGGACGGTCTTCGGTTTCAATCAGGCCATCGACGCGATGTTCCTGCGTCCCTTCGCCGACTTCTACCGGCTGCTGCTGCCGGCGCCGTTCCGCGAAGGCGTGCACAATATTCTCGCCAACCTGCGTTCTCCGGTGATTCTCGCCAACGACCTGCTGCAGGGCGAGATAGATCGTGCTGGCACCACCACCGGTCGCTTCCTGATCAACTCGACACTGGGTGTTGGCGGGCTCTGCGACTGGGCCACCGACTTTGGCTTGCCCCGGCATAGCGAGGACTTCGGCCAGACGCTGGCGGTGTGGGGCGCTCCCGAGGGTCCCTTCCTGATGCTGCCGCTGATCGGCCCGTCCAATCCGCGCGACGCCGTCGGTCTCGCCGTGGACAGTTTCATCCTGGATCCGTTCGGGCTGATGGGTACCCTGGACATGGCCCCCGAGTGGATGGTGACCATGCAGTACGTCCGATACGGCGCGACAGTAGTCGACGAACGCTCCCAAAACGTCGAAGAGCTGGACGATCTGCAGAAATCGTCACTGGACTTCTATGCAGCTCTGCGCAGCCTCTACCGGCAGTACAGGACGTCGGAAATCTGGCAGGGCCACCCGCCGGCCGCCACCGAGGGACCGCGTTTCGACGATTTCCCGAGCCTCCCTGCAGACTAGTGCGAGACAGCTGATGCCGGACCTACGACTTCCGATCGGCCGCGCGATCGCCGCGAGACTGATCGTCATCCTAGCCGTCGTTCTGCTGGCACCGGGGGTGGCGGCGGCGGATGACCCGGCGATCGCCGCCGGTGCCCCGGCCCTCGTCAAGGGCTTTGCCGACGAGGGCGTATCCCTGCTGGAAGACCGGAGCGTATCGGCAGCGGTGCGGGCCGAGCGCTTCCGCGGATTGCTGCGCCGGTACTTCGCCACCGAAGCCATCGCCCGCTGGGTCCTCGGACGCTACTGGAACCAGTTCGATGCGGCGCAGCGCGACGAGTATTATCGGCTGTTCGAAGACTTGGTCGTTTACGGCTATGCCAAGCGCTTCGGCGAATACACCGGCGAGCGTCTGCGCATCGTACGCACCGTCCTCGACAGCAACACCCAGGCCACCGTGTTCAGTGAAATCGACCGGCCGACCGGCGGCCAGCCGATCAACGTCGACTGGCGGGTCGGCGGCCGCGCCGATGTCTATCGGATCGTCGATGTCGTTGTCGAGAATGTCTCGCTCAGCCAGACTTGGCGGTCGGATTTCTCCGCCACCATCCAGCAGAGCGGGAAGCCCGCTGCGCTGCTCGATGTGCTGCGGGCGCGCACCGCTCAACTCAAAGCTGAGATCGGCGCCGCCAACTGAGCTTCCTATTTCCTGCTGTGATCCCGGCGCTGCGGCTTGCCCTGCTGCGCACCCGTCTACCCGAGCTTTACCGCCGTGCCGTTGGCGCTGACCATCAACATTGAGCGCTCGGCACCGCCAATGTACTGGTAGTCGAGGTCGACGCCGATCACCGCGTCGGCGCCCAGCTCGCGTGCTTCCTCGGCCATCTCTTCCAGCGCCACCGTCTTCGCCTTGCGCAACTCCTTCTCGTAGGAACCGGCGCGCCCGCCGATAACGTCGCGGATGCCGGCGAAGAAGTCGCGGACGAAGTTGGTGCCGAGGACTGCTTGGCCGGCGACGATGCCGAGGTACATGCCAACCCGCCGGCCGTCGATGCTGTGAGTGGTGCTGATGATCATCGTCTTCCGCGCTCCCTCCCGTTGCTGCCCGCAAGACTCGCCTCCCGGACCCACGAAAGCAATGCCGGAAGAGCGACACCGCGGGCTGCCCTCTCCCTGGTTGAAAAGCGGCTCAGGCGGGTGGGGGCAGGCCCACGGCGGAAAGGGCGGCTTGCTGGCGGGCGGCGATGGTCGAGGCATCGAAGCCGGCGATCAGCTCGTGGAACATGCGGTGCCAGTTCACCTCGGCGCGCAGCCGGGTGAACACCGAGCCGAGGCCGATCGCCGCCCGGTCCATCAGCACGAACTCGCGCGGCGGCGTAACCCCGCCGATCTCGCGCAGCTCGCGCTGCACCTTGCCGACGATGCGGGCACCGTACATCGTGCCGCCGTCCTCCTGGATCGGCTGCGCCCGGTCCTCCATCAGCGGCCGGTAGAGGAAACGCGCCCACTGGTTGAGGATGTCGATCACCCGCCGGTCGAGACCGCGGAAGCCCCAGGTCTCGTAGGCGTGTACCGCCAGCGCCTCGTCGCCGGTGCGCAGCGCATGGTAAAGGTCGATTACCGCGCCGATGAAGGAGGCCGGGAAGACACGGATGCAGCCGAAGTCGAGCAGGTTGACCGCGCCGTCCGGCCGCACAGTGTAGTTGCCGAGGTGCGGATCGCCGTGGAGTATGCCGTACTCGTAGAACGGCACGTACCAGGCCCGGAACATGTTGCGGGCGAGCGTATTGCGCAGGTCGATGTGCCGGTCGACGAAGCTCAGCAACGGCTCGCCGTCGAGCCAGGCCATCGTCAGCAGCCGGTCGGTGCACAGGTCTTCCAGCGGCTGAGGCACGAACACCCCCGCCTCGTTCGTCAGCATCCGGGCATAAAGGCGCATCTGCTTCGCCTCGCGCCGGTAGTCCAGCTCCTCGCGCAGCCGGGCCGATAGTTCGGCGTGGATGTTTGACGGATCGATGGCGCGGTCGTAGCGGCGGTAGAGGGAGAAGATCACCTTGAGCTGATGCAGGTCGGCCTCGACCGCCGAGCCCATGTCCGGATATTGCAGCTTGCAGGCCAGCGCCCGGCCGTCCAGCGCCTGCGCGCGGTGTACCTGACCGAGCGAGGCGGCGGCGGCGGCTTCGTGAGTGAACCCGGCGAAGCGGCTCTGCCATCCCGGCCCTAGCTCTGCCTGCATCCGCCGCCTGACGAACGCCCAGCCCATCGACGGCGCGTTGTGCTGAAGCTGCGCGAGCTGCTTGGTGTACTCCTCCGGCAGCATGTCAGGAACGGTGGAAAGGATTTGCGCCACTTTCATCAGCGGGCCCTTCAGCCCGCCGAGGGCGGCGGTCAGTTCGGCAGCGTGTTCGGGCCGGTCGATGTCGATGCCGAGCAGGCGGTTGCCGGCGAAACGGGCGGCGAGCCCGCCCATTGTGGTGCCGACGCGCGCATACCGCCGCAGGCGGCCGCCCAGCGAGGCGGCATCGGCGAGATCGTCGTCATTGCGCACCTGCTCGTCGGCCATGAACGCCCTCACCTGGAGTCGTGACGCGGCGAAAGTACGCACACAACAAAGGAATATGGGATCGTGCGGCCGCCGTACCAACCGCTGGCAGGGCCGAAGTCGTACAAATCCTTATTAGATTCCAATGGGAAATGAGGTACGATTCACGGAATCGCGAGCGGATGCCGGGACCCCCGATGAGGCGCGGAGAGGTGGGCCCTACCGGATTGCCGGCTTCCGGAAACGTAGCTCATGCCAAGAGGGACGTGCCGAATGAAAAAGAAAGCGTCGAAGCACCTGTGGGCACTGTCGGTGATGACGGCGGTATCGATGACCGCCAGCACCGCCTTCGCCGAAGATGCCGCTCCCCCCACGAGCTATTCGCCGGTCGTCATCAAAGAAAGCTTTACCACCATCATGAACCGCATGAAGGCGGCCAAGCCGGAGGTGATGAAGCGACAGATGGCGCTGCTGAACCAGCGTTATGATCTGAGCGACCGCCCGGCCAAGGGCGTGACGATGTCGAAGGGCAAGCCCGTCCAGGAGGGGGTGCGGGCCAAGTTGCCGAGCGGGGTCACCTGGGACAAGCTTGCCGAGATGAGCCCGGACGAGGTGCGCGACAAGGGAGCCTTCCCGATCGGCTTCCTGCCACTGCCGCATCCCAATCATCCCGAAGGCGGCATGGTCTTCCCGCAGTTCCACATCAACGAGATCAAGAAGCAGGAGGGGCGTGACCTCACCCGGTTCGATCTTGACTTCGACCTGCCGGATCACCTGCTGCCGGAATTCCCGGCGCCGATCTACCTGACGACGCGGCCCGACCTCGGGGATGTTTCCAAGGGCCAGCTGATCACCATCGAGAACTACTTCGAGACGTTCAACGGCGTCCTCAATCCGAAGCAGCTCGAAGGTCTGCGGCTGCTGGTCACGCCGTTCCCGCAGCAGCAGTTCAACCAGACCGACGACCGCCGCACCGAACGGCCGAGCCGCGGCGTCGTCTGCTTCGACTGCCATGCCAACGGTCACACCAATGCCTCGACGCACCTCGTCGGTGACATCCGCCCGCAGGAATTCCGCCACCGCATCGACACGCCGTCGCTGCGCGGCGTGAACATTCAGCGGCTGTTCGGCTCGCAGCGGGCGCTGAAAACCGTCGAGGACTTCACCGAGTTCGAGCAGCGGGCGGCCTATTTCGACGGTGACCCGGTGATCGCAACGAAGAAGGGTGTCAACATCCTTGAGCGCGGCAGCCAGGTGCACTTCATGTCGGAGTTCCAGGCGCTGCTCGACTTCCCGCCGGCGCCGAAGCTGGGAATCGACGGCAAGCTCGATCCCGCCAAAGCCACCGAGCAGGAGATGCATGGTCAGGCGGTGTTCGATGCCAACTGTGCCAGTTGCCACCCGGCTCCGTATTACACCGACAACACCATGCACAACCTAAAGGTCGAGCGCTTCTTCAAGCCGCAGATGATCAACGGCCGGATGGCCAGTGCCGACGGCCCGATCAAGACCTTCCCGCTGCGCGGCATCAAGGACTCGCCGACCTATCTGCACGACGGCCGGCTGCTGACGCTGGACGATACCGTCGAGTTCTTCAACATCGTGTTGCAGACGAAGATGAGTGCCGACGACAAAGCCGCGCTGGTCGCCTTCATGCGCCAGCTGTAGCCGCACTCGCCTCCAAAAACCCTCTCCCTTTGGGAGAGGGTGCGCTCGTAGCGTGCGGTGAGGGTGGGTTGGTACCAACCCGCCTGTCACCCGGACAGGGGTCAGGGTGCCCTCACCCTCTCATCGTTGCGGGACGGGTTCCCCTCCCTCTCCCGGACGGGAGAGGCGAGGGGCCATTCCTTCCTCCGCCGCATTTACGATGCGGAGGGTGCGCCCAGCTTTTCCAGATCATCGATGAAGCCGCTGATGACGCTGAGGCCGCGCTGCCAGAAGGCGGGATCGCCGGCGTCGAGCCCGAACGGCTGCAGCAGCTCGCGGTGACGCAGCGTGCCGCCGGCGGTCAGCATCGCCAAGTACTTCTGTTGAAATCGCGGGTGTCCCTCGCTGTACACCTGGTAGAGAGAGTTCACCAGGCAGTCGCCGAAGGCGTAGGCGTAGACATAGAATGGCGAATGGATGAAGTGCGAGATGTATGCCCAGTAGTTGCTATAGTCGTCATCAAAGCGGAAAATAGGGCCCAGGCTTTTGCGCTGCACCTCAATCCAGATCGCGCCAAGCCGGTCCGCCGACAGCTCGCCGCTGCGGCGTTCGCCGTGCAGGCGCTCCTCGAACTCGTGGAAGGCGATCTGGCGGACGACGGTGTTGAGCATGCTTTCAACCTTGCTGGCCAGCAGCCGCCGGCGCCGTTGCGGGTCATCCTGCTGTGCCAGCAGCGCCTGGAAAACCAGCATCTCGCCGAACACCGAGGCGCACTCGGCGAGTGTCAGCGGCGTATCGGCGAGAAATGTCCCGTGCACCCCGGCCAGCACCTGGTGGACGCCGTGGCCCAGCTCGTGCGCCAGCGTCATCACGTCGCGTGGCCGGCCGTAAAAGCTCATCAACACGTACGGGTGCACCGACGGGATCACCGGATGGCAGAAGGCGCCTGAGTCCTTCCCCGGCCGCGGCGCCGCATCGATCCAGCCGTGGTCGAAGAACCGTTGCGCCACCTCAGCCATCTTCGGCTCGAAGTCGCCGAAGGCACCGAGCACCATGTCGCGGGCCTCGCCCCACTTGTAGTGGCGGTTGTCGTCACCCGGCAGCGGCGCGTTGCGATCCCAGTAGTCGAGATGGGTTTGTCCCAGCCAGGAGGCTTTCAGGGCGTAATAGCGATGCGCCAGCGAGCCGTAGGCGCCGCTGACGGAGCTCACCAGCGCCTGCACCACCTCATCCTCCACCTTGTTGGAGAGGTTGCGGAAGGAGACCGGGTTTGGATAGTGCCGCCAGCGGTCCTCGATCTCCTTGTCCTTGGCCAGCGTATTGGCGATCAGCGAGAAGACGCCGATGCGGTCCCCCAGCCCGGCGCCCAGCCCCTGCGCGGCGGTACGCCGCACGGCGGCATCGGGGTTGTCGAAACGGTTGAGGGTGTCGGCCAGCGATAGCCGCTCGCCGTCGACGTCGAAGCGCAGGTCGGACAGGGTCTGGTCGAACAGCCGGCGCCAGGCTCCGGCGCCGGTGACCGATTTGTCGTGCAGCATCCGCTCCATCTCGTCGTCGAGCTGGTGCGGGGCATACATGCGGCTGTCGCGGACCCACGGCGCCCAGCGCTGCGCCGCCGGGCTGGCGAGCTGGACGGCAATCGTCGCCTCGTCCACCTTGTTGAGTTCGAGGCAAAAGAACAGCGTCGCCGTGGAGATATCGTTGCAGCGCTCCTGCATGTCCTGCAGGAAGCGACCCCGGTCCGGCTCTGCCATGTTGGCGGAGAAGCGGAGCTGGGCATAGCTGAGCAGGCGGTAGATGCGCTCCAGAATCGCCTCGTATCCGGCAATCGCCTCGGCGAGGCGTTCGCCGGAAAGCTCGGCCAGCTTGCCGGCGAACTCGGCCTGGAACGCTTTGGCGGCCTCGCCTGCCCACTCCAGGTCACGGGCAATCTGCGGATCGTCGGGTGCGGCGTAGAGGTCGCTCAGGTTCCAGGTGATGGGCTCTTCCGCGCCCCCGTCTTCATATCGCTCCGCGACGGCAGTGCCCTGTATCATCAATGTTCCTTCCGGTTGCCCGCCTCGCCTATAAGAGGGCGGCGCCTATAAGATAGGGGTGAACGTGCGTTGGCGCAGGCGCAGCAGCAAGGCGGTATCGGCAAAATGGCATGGCGCAGATGACCGACGACTGGCCCAACCTTGTCACCATGTTCTTCCGTCAGGCCGACCGTTTCGGCGAGCGGCCGCTGCTCTGGCAGAAGAGCAAGGGGCGCTGGGCGCCGCTCACCTGGCGGGAGGTCGCCGTCAGTATCTGCCGGCTGGCGCGCGGCCTGAGCAGCCTCGGCATCCGCGATGGCGACCGGGTAATGCTGGTCAGCGAAAACAGGCCGGGGTGGTTCGTCGCCGACTTCGCCATCATGGCGGCCGGCGCCGTCACCGTTCCGGCCTACACGACCAACACGGAAGGGGACCACCTCCACATCCTCGACAACAGCGGAGCCGCCGCCGTCGTCGTCTCCACCCGGGCGCTGGCGGAACGGGTGCTGCCGGCTGCCTTCCGCAGTCCCGACGTGCGCTTCGTCATCGTCATGGACGAGGTCACCCTGCAACAGCAGCCGCATTTCGACGTGCTGACCTGGGGGCAGGTGATGGACCGCGGCGAGGCCGACCACACCAACATCCGCGCCGCCGCCCAGACGCTATCCCCCGAGAAGCTCGCCTGCCTGATCTACACCTCCGGCACCGGCGGCGCGCCGAAGGGGGTGATGCTGTCGCATCGCGCCATCCTCGCCAACATCCGCGGCGCCATCGACGTGCTGAGCGAGCTGCCGCGCGGCGATGAAGTCTTCCTGTCGTTCCTGCCGCTGTCGCACGCCTATGAGCACACCGTCGGCCAGTTCCTGCCGATCGCCATCGGCGCCGAAATCTACTACGCCGGCGGCGTCGATCGTGTCGCCGCCGATCTGCGCGAGATCCGGCCGACGATCTTCTCGGCGGTCCCGCGCTTCTACGAGGTGCTGCGGCAGCGGATCCTGCAGGGCATTCACAAGCAAGGCGGGCTGCAGGAACGGTTTTTCAACTGGACGCTGGCGATCGGCCGCCGCCGCTACGAGCAGCCGGGAAACCGCGGGCTGTGGATCCGGCTGCTGGACCGGGTGCTCGACCGGCTGGTGCGCGACAAGATCCGCGAGCGGGTCGGCGGCCGTCTGAAGGCGATGATCTCCGGTGGCGCGGCGCTCGATCCGGAGCTCGGCATCTTCTTCCGGGCGCTGGGCCTGCCGTTGTTTCAGGGCTACGGGCAGACCGAGGCGGCACCGCTGATCAGCGTCAACCGGCCGTCACGGCCGAAGCCGCGCACCGTGGGGCCGGCGATCACCGGCTGCGAGGTGCGGATTGCCGACGACGGGGAGCTGCTGGTGCGCGGCGAGAACCTCATGCTCGGCTACTGGCGGAACGAGGGCGCGACCGCGGAGGCGCTGCGCGACGGCTGGCTGCACACCGGCGATATCGCCGAGATCGACGCCGACGGCGATATCCGCATTACCGACCGCAAGAAGGACCTGATCGTCGTTTCGGGGGGCGACAACGTCTCGCCGGCGCGGATCGAGGGCCTGCTGACGCTGCACCCCGAGATCGCCCAGGCGATGGTCTCCGGGGACGGGCGCTCGCACTTGGTGGCGCTGCTGGTGCCGAACGCCGACTGGCTGCGGGAGTGGGCGCATGGGGCCGGCAAGCCGTTCGATTTGGCGGCGCTGGCAACCGATCCGGACCTGCTGAGGGCGCTGGCCGGGCCGGTCGAGAAAGTGAACGGCGGCCTCTCGGTGGTCGAAAAGCTCAGGCGTTTTGCCGTTGCGCCAGAGCCGTTCACCATCGCTAACGGCCAGCTGACGCCGACCCTCAAGGTTCGCCGGCACATCGTCAACAAGGTCTATGGCGACCGGCTTCGCTCCCTCTACGACTGAAGCGGTTCTGCCGGCGAGGGCGCCGCGGCCTGGCCGTTCCCTGCCAGCATCATACGCAGCAGCTGCGCTTCCGCCCGCCGCCGCGGTGCGTAGGCATCGCCGAAGTTCTCGAGGGCTCGCACCAGGGCCGGCCAGTCCTGGGTGAGGGCGACCGTCCAGAACCGCGGCGCGGCCAGCGGCAGGTTGTCGCCGTACTGGTAAGCGATCGAGGCGATCACCGTCTGCGCCTGCCAGGGAAGGTCGCGGAACAGCCGACGCTCCGCCATCCCGGCGACGGCACTGTCGTAGCGGGCGGCCAGCCGGGTGAAGATCTCGCCAGCGATGGCGGCGCTCAGCATCGCCGCCTCCTCCTGGCTGAGACGCAGCGGCTGGCTCGCCAGCGCCTGCTGAGCCTCGCGGCGGCGCTTGCCGAGGTAGGGTTTCAATCTGGCGACGAGGCTGCCCGGCAGGCCCAGGCACAACAGGTCGTTCTCGCTGCGGCCACCGAGGTCGCAGCCGATGCCGATGGTGACGCCGCTGCGGCCGATTGCCTGGCCCTTCTTGGCGCCGCTGCGATGGGTGGGAACGTAGCCGTAGGTGACCGAGCCTTCCAGGCGGACGAGGAAGTCCATATCGACGCCGGGCGCGCCGTTGCTGGGCAATAGGGTCATCGTCGTCTCACTCGCTGCCAGGAATGAGACCATATACCATAATA
>JAEULG010000229.1 GCA_016793875.1 Rhodospirillales bacterium
ACCCTCAAGCGGGACTGAGAGCCAACAATGCAACCCTTCACCACGCTGACCGGGATCGCCGCACCGCTGCCGATGATCAACGTCGATACCGACATGATCATCCCCAAGCAGTTCCTGAAGACGATCGCCCGCTCCGGGCTCGGCAAGAGCCTGTTCTTCGAGATGCGTTACGACGATGCCGGTGCGGAAATTCCCGACTTCGTGCTCAGCCGTCCCGCCTATCGCAACGCCTCGATCCTGATTGCCGGCGAGAACTTCGGCTGCGGCAGTTCGCGCGAGCACGCGCCGTGGGCGCTGCTCGACTTCGGCATCCGCTGCGTCATCGCTCCGTCGTTCGCCGACATCTTCTATTCCAACAGCTTCAAGAACGGCATCCTGCTAATCACGCTGCCGCAGGAGCAGATCGACGCGCTGATGGCACAGGCGGAGCGCGGGGCTAACGCGCGCTTTACCATCGATCTGCCCGAGCAGGTGATCGAGACGCCCGATGGCGCCCGTATCAGCTTCGAGATCGATTCGTTCCGCAAGCAATGCCTGCTCGGCGGTCTCGACGACATCGGCCTCACGCTGCAGAAGGCCGACCGCATCAAGGCCTTCGAGGATCGCCACCGCGCCGAGCAGCCGTGGCTCTAGGGCCCTTGCCGCCTGCCGCGCCAGCGGAATCTGAGACCCGCCTTCAGACCGGAGCCGCCATGTCGGACAAGAAAACCCTCCTGATCGTTGCTGGCGACGGCATCGGCCCGGAGGTGATGAGCGAGGTGCTGCGCGTCATCGAGTGGCTGGACAAGCGCCGCGGGATCCCATTCGAGGTAACGCAGGGGCTGGTCGGCGGCGCCGCCCTCGACGCCGAGGACACGCCGCTCAGCGATGCGACAATGGCCAAAGCGCTCGCCGCCGACGCCGTGCTGCTGGGGGCGGTCGGCGGGCCGAAGTGGGACGGGCTGCCGTTCGAGAAGAAGCCGGAGCGCGGCCTGCTGCGCCTGCGCAAGGAGATGGCGCTGTTCGCCAACCTGCGGCCGGCGCCGGTGTTCGATGCGCTGGTCGATGCCTCGCCGCTCAAGCCGGAGATCGTGCGCGGGCTCGATATCGTCATCGTCCGCGAACTGACCGGCGGCGTCTACTTCGGCGAGCCGCGTGGTATCACGCCCCTGCCGGAAGGGGGCTTCCGCGGTGTCAACACGCAAGTCTATACCACGCCGGAAATCGTCCGCATTGCCCGCATCGCCTTCGAGCTGGCCGGCCGCCGGCAGGGCCGCGTCTGCTCGGTGGAGAAGGCGAACGTGATGGAATCCGGCGTGCTGTGGCGGCGCGAGGTGCAGGCGCTGCACGACGCCGAGTTCCCCGCCATCGCGCTCAGCCACATGTACGCCGACAACTGCGCCATGCAACTGCTGCGCGATCCGCGCCAGTTCGACGTCATTGTCACCGACAACCTGTTCGGCGACATGCTTTCCGACGAGGCGGCGATGCTTACCGGCTCGCTCGGCATGCTGCCGTCGGCGTCCCTCGGCGAGGCGGATGCCCAAGGCCGTCGGCGCGCCCTCTACGAGCCGGTGCACGGCTCGGCCCCCGATATTGCCGGCCGCGGCATCGCCAACCCGCTGGCGAGCCTGCTCAGCTTTGCGATGTGTCTGCGCTGGTCGTTCGGCCTCGACGCCGAGGCGGATCTGCTGGAAGCGGCGGTCAAGGGCGTCCTCGACGGCGGCCTGCGTACAGCCGACATCATGCAGCCGGGCAAGGCGCGGGTCTCCACCCGCGTCATGGGCGAATCCATAGTCCGCGAACTGGACAAGCTGGCGGGATAACCCCGCCAGCGGCTGCCCTCGGACAGGCAGGTGGGTGCTGCATCTGGACGGTCGCCGCACTGAGCTCGCTAACGTCAGCCGTCGGTGACGATGATGGCGCGGAAGTCATTGACGTTGGTCAAGGTCGGGCCAGTGATGACGCTATTGCCGAGCGCCTCGAAGAAGCCGTGGCCGTCGTTGTTGGCAAGGCTTTCCGGCGGTTTCAGTCCCGCCTGCCATGCGCGCTCCAGGGTCTCGGGGGTGATGACGGCGCCGGCGATCTCTTCCAGGCCATCGACGCCGTCGGTATCGCAGGCGATGGCATAGGTGCTCGGTTCACCGTCCAACGCGATCGCGAGAGACAGCAGGAACTCGACGTTGCGGCCGCCGCGGCCGTCGCCGCGCACGGTCACCGTCGTCTCGCCACCGGAGAGCAGGACGCACGGCGGTGTAAAGGGCTGGCGGTGGCGGGCCACCTGCAGGGCGATGCCGGCGAGAACCTTGCCGACGTCGCGCGCCTCGCCTTCGATGGCGTTGCCGAGGATGTGGGCGGGAAGGCCGGCCTCGGCGGCGACGGCGGCGGCGGCTTCCAGGGCCATCTGCGGCGTTGCGATCATCCGCGCCTCGGCTCCGGCCAGACGCGGATCGCCCGGCTTCACCGTCTCGCCGCGGCCGCTCTCCAGGATGTCGCGGGCAGCCGGCGGCAGCGTGATGCCGTAGCGCTTGGCGATGGCGAGGGCGTCGGCGCAGGTCGTCGCATCGGGGACGGTGGGGCCGGAGGCGATCACCGCCGGATCGTCGCCTGGCACGTCCGAGATCAGCAGCGAGACCACCCGTGCCGGATGGGCCAGCGCGGCGAGGCGGCCGCCCTTGACTGCGGAGAGGTGGCGGCGCACGCAGTTCATCTCGCCGATGCTGGCGCCGGATTTGAGCAGGGCACGGGCGATGGCCTGCTTGTCGTCGAGAGTTAGGCCGGGCAGGGGTTTGGCCAGCAGCGCCGAGCCGCCGCCGGAGATCAGGCACAGCAAGAGGTCGTCGGCGCCGAGCCCTTCCGCCAGAGCACAGATGCGGTCGGCGGCGGCGGCGCCGGCGGCATCCGGCACCGGGTGCGCCGCTTCGACGATCTCGATATGGCGGCAGGGGGCGGCGTGGCCGTAGCGCGTGACCACCAGGCCGGACAACTCGCCTTGCCAATGGTCCTCGACGGCGCGGGCCATCTCAGCCGATGCCTTGCCGGCGCCGACCACGACCAGCCGTCCGGGGGGGGCGGGCGGCAAATGGGGCGGCACGCACTGCGCCGGCTGGGCAGCGGCGACGGCCGCCTCGAACAGGCGCTGCAACAGCTCGCGGTGGTTGGCTGCCATCGACGTCTTCCTCCCGTTTGCCGTGCCTCTTGTGGGGCCGGTCTTGATCGGTGATCGGCGCCAGCATAACGCCTCGACGCATGCTCTTGTACCCGGGTGATCAGTCGATGCAGGGACGTCCGTGAACCAGGCAACCATCGTGGCGCTCTACGGCGACAAGCCGGAGGTGCTGCGCGGCTTCCTCGCCGCCTGCCAGGCAGAGGCGGCGGCGGTGCTCGGCGGCTGCTTCCGGCCGTATGCGATCCCCCAGATCCACGGTACCATCGTCGGGCTGGAGCGCGAGGAAGGTTCCGTCGGGCCGGTGAACCGCAACTTCCTGCGGCTTCGCCAACGCGAGGTCGCGATGGATTACGAGGGTGTTCTGCGGCTTGTCCGCGATGCCCTGCCGTTCCAGGTGCAGATCGGCGGCTTTGCCGAAGGCGACCAGCCGTTCCTCAGCCGCGGCGCCCGGCCGTTCGAGCGCGGCTTCTCCGTGCACGGGCAGAACGTCGTCATCATGGGGTGGCCGGTCACGGCGGGCTATTGTTCCGGGACGGGCGCTTGGCCGCCAGATCGATTCCCGGACAGGTGGCCCTATTCCCAGGTGCTCGCCCGCCTGCGCCGTGGTGTCGAGGAATATGGTGTCCTGCACGCGTATCACGACGACCCGATGCAGGATGACAACGACTTCTATTTTCGCATCGGCACCCTCACGGGCGACAGACCGTCCGCTGGCCTTGCGGGGCGGCTGAGCGAGCGGCTGCGGCGCTGGCTCGCCAGCCGGCGGCCGCTGTTCTGCCCGGTGACGCTGGCCGATCTGTCGGTCGCCTTCTATCGGTCCCCGGAGTTGCCGTGCGCGAGGACCGAGGCTGTCCGTCTCGACGTCCCGGAGGTGAGCGGTGCGACGATCCAGGATCGCCTGCGGTAAGCCCGCTCGGAAGGAGCGGTGTCCCGTCGCTTGTGCGGCGGTGCGGCGCGGCGTAGATATCAGGGATGGCGGATGCACCCGTACAGCACCGGTGGCGACAGAAACACCGCTTCGTCAAGCGGCAACTCAACGTTATGGCGCGCAGCCACACGCACGCCGCCCTGGCCAGCTTTGCCAGCGCCTTCGACCTGCGCGGTAAGGGCGAGGCGGTGGCATTCGCCTGCTTTGTCACCCGCGCCCTGATCCAGCGTGCCGAGTACAGCGCCGAGGCGGCGCAGATGCTCGAGGACTTCACTACGGGGTACCACCGCGATCGCGACCTCCACGCCGCCTGAGACTCAGGCCATTCCCCCCGCCTCAGCGTCGGCTGCTACTGCCGCCGTACCACTGCCCGACCCCACTTCCGTCGGCCGGGTTTTGCGCGAGGTGGCAGCGGCGGTCGTCGTGCCGCGCTTTCGCAACCTGCTGGCCGGTGATATCGCTCACAAGCGCGGCCCGCGCGATCTCGTCACCGTCGCCGACATCGAGGCGGAGCGAGCGCTGGAGGAGCGACTGGCACCGCTGATCGGGGGCGCCAAGTTCGTCGGCGAAGAAGCCGCCGAGCATCGGCCCGAGGTGCTGGCGGCGCTGGGGGGGACCGCGCCGGTATGGCTGCTCGATCCGGTCGACGGAACCGGCAACTTCGTCGCCGGAAAGGCCTGCTTCGCGGTGATCGTGGGATACAATCTCGGCGGCGAAACGCTCGCCGGCTTCATCCTCGATCCGCTGAGCGGCAACCTGCTATGGGCGGTGGCGGGGCAGGGGGCTTGGCTGGAAACGACGTCGGGTCGATCGCCGGCGGTGGTCGCGCGCGATCGGCCGCTGTCGGAGATGAAGGCATCGTTGGCCTGGCGGTCGGCGGAACGGCTGCGGGCACAGGCGGCGGCGGGCGGCGAGGCGCCTTCCGCGGTGAGCCGCTACGGCTCGGTCGGTCGCGAGTACATGGATCTCGCGACCGGAGCGCTCGACGTTGCCTGCTATGCCCGGCTGAAGCCGTGGGATCATGCCGCGGGCGTGCTGATCCATCGCGAGGCTGGGGGCTTCGCCGCTCTGCGCGGCAACAGCTCGCCCTACCGCCCCGCTCCCTTTATCGTCGAGGAAACATTGCTGCTGGCGCCCGATGCGGCAAGCTGGCGGATGCTGGACCGGCTGCTCGGTTGAGCGGACGAGACCGGTGGAAGAGGAGGCAGCGGGCATGCGGGCGGCATTCATCGGTCTCGGGGTCATGGGCTTTCCGATGGCCGGGCATCTCCAGCGCAACGGCCATCCCACCACCGTCTACAACCGCACCCGTGCCCGCGCAGACGCCTGGGTAGAGAAGTACGGCGGCCGCGCTGCGGCCACCCCGGCGGCGGCGGCGACGGGCGCCGAGATCGTCTTCACCTGCGTCGGCAACGACGATGACCTCCGCGGCGTTGTCCTCGGCGAGGCTGGTGCGTTCGCCGGGATGACCGCCGGGGCGATTCTGGCCGATCATACGACGGCGTCGGCAGAAGTGGCGCGGCAGCTGGGGCGGCTGGCGGACGAGCGCGGCCTGCACTTCCTCGATGCACCGGTATCGGGCGGCCAGGCGGGAGCAGAGAAAGGGCAACTGGCGATCATGGTCGGCGGCGAGGCCGAGGTCTTTGACCGCGCAGTGCCGGCGATGTCGTCCTACGGCACGGCGGTCACCCTGATCGGGCCTGCCGGCGCCGGACAGCTGACGAAGATGGTCAACCAGATCTGCCTCGCCGGGCTGACGCAGGGTCTGGCCGAAGCCCTGAACTTTGCCGACCGTGCCGGTCTCGACACCGACAAGGTGCTGGCAACGATCTCGAAGGGCGCCGCGCAGTCGTGGATGATGGACAACCGGGCGCAGACCATGCTGGCCGATGCCTTCGATTTCGGCTTTGCGGTCGACTGGATGCGCAAGGACCTCGGCATCGCCGTGGACGAGGCGAAGCGCAACGGCGCCGCGCTGCCTGTCACCGCCCTCATCGACCAGTTCCTTGCCGATGTCCAGCGGGCGGGTGGCAACCGCTGGGACTACACCAGCCTGATCCGTCGGCTACGCTAGACGCCTTCCGCCGAGTCCGGGAATCCGAAAAACTTCGCGCGGACTTCGCCAATCCAAGACTGGCGCAACAGTTCAGCCTCTGCGGCGATCGAACTTCGGGAGCGGTACCGCTTGAGTCCCCGCGGCGGAGGGGTGTTCGGCGAATCCCAGCAAACCGACGGATCGGCACCTCATATATACTTTCTTGTCGCCAAATGCCGGGGACCGGCCGCTGAGCCCATCGAGCACGCGATCGGCAGTCGATCTACGCGGCTCGTGCGACAGCAACGGAGACCATGCCGATGAGCACGATGACGACGAAGGACGGCACCGAGATTTTCTACAAAGACTGGGGCGCCGGGCAACCGGTGGTGTTTTCCCACGGCTGGCCGCTTTGCGCCGATGCCTGGGATGCCCAGATGCTCTTCCTCGGCAGCCACGGCTATCGCGTCATCGCCCATGACCGGCGCGGACATGGCCGTTCGGCGCAGTCGTGGGACGGCAACGACATGGACACCTACGCCGACGATCTCGCCGAGTTGCTCAATGCCCTCGATGTGCGCGACGCCGTCCTCGTCGGCCACTCCACCGGCGGCGGCGAGGTCACCCGCTACATCGGCCGCCACGGGACCGCCCGGGTTGCCAAGGCGGTGCTGCTGGGGGCGGTGCCGCCACTGATGCTGAAGACCGCTGCCAACCCCGACGGCACACCCATCGAGGTCTTCGATGGCATCCGTGAGGGTGTGCGTAAGGATCGCTCGCAGTTCTTCAAGGACCTGACGCTGCCGTTCTACGGCTACAACCGGGAGGGTGCGGCGCTATCCGAAGGCATGCGCCAATCGTTCTGGCTGCAGGGCATGCTCGCCGGCATCAAAGCCGCCTACGACTGCATCAAACAGTTCTCAGAGACCGATTTTACTGAGGACCTCAAGCGCTTCGATGTCCCGACGCTGATCGCTCACGGCGACGACGACCAGATCGTGCCGATCGGCGCGGCGGCCCTGCGATCGGCGAAGCTGGTGGCGGGCGCCACCCTCAAGGTCTATCCCGGCGCTCCTCACGGGCTTGCGCAGACGCAGCCCGACGTCTTCAACGCCGATCTCCTTGCGTTCATCAAAGGCTAAGCCTTGAGCGCTCTGTCCACGGGCAGAGCGCAGACCAGCATTGCTTACTTCACGACCGGCGGCGTGGACCCGGCGGTCGCTGCTTGCGTTCTTGAGAGTGCGCAGATGCCCGCAAGGAGAACGACCATGCCTGTTGCCGAAGCCAAAGCCCGCCGCAAGGCGCCGTTGGCAACGCCCACCGATCTCGGGGCCGACGCCACCAGGGATCTTTCCGGGGCGCTGACCACCCTGCTCGCCGACATGTTTGCCCTCTACCTCAAGACCAAGAATTTCCACTGGCACGTCTCGGGGCCGCATTTTCGCGACTATCACCTGCTGCTGGACGAGCAGGCGGCGCAGGTCTACGCGACCACCGATGCCATCGCCGAGCGCGTGCGCAAGATCGGCGGCACCACACTGCGCTCGATCGGCCATATCGCCCGCCTGCAGCGGGTGCAGGACAATGACGCCGATTACGTCGATCCGCTCGACATGCTGGCCGAGCTGCGCGAGGACAACATCGAGCTGGCGAAGCGGCTGCGCGAAACCCACGACCTGTGTGACGAGCATAACGACGTCGCCACCGCGAGCCTCCTGG
The DNA here is from genome assembly GCA_016793875.1 of Rhodospirillales bacterium. Lineage (GTDB taxonomy): Bacteria > Pseudomonadota > Alphaproteobacteria > Rhodospirillales > Defluviicoccaceae > Defluviicoccus. Next base: position 7,831 of record JAEULG010000229.1, read on the forward strand.
AGAACTGGATCGACGAGGCTGAACGGCGGACTTGGTTCCTGTTCGAGACGAGCCGGCCGGTCAAGTAGCGCCTACCGGCGGCGCGGCCTCTGGTGCGCCGTGGGCCGGTAGGACGATCCAACGAACTCAGGTTTCCCGCGCCATTGCGGAGCGGCGCGGCGTCGGCGACAGTGCGCCGGTCAGTGCAGAGGAAGGACCGGTGATCACCATCGACGGGGTCGAAATCGATGACGCTGCGCTGGAGGAGCGTTTCGTGCGCGCCTCCGGGCCCGGCGGCCAGAACGTCAACAAGGTCTCATCGGCCGTTCAGCTCCGCTTCGATGTGCGCTTGGCACA
>JAEULG010000249.1 GCA_016793875.1 Rhodospirillales bacterium
CAGCGGCGCCCGGAGCAACCAGCGAGGATCCGCATCATGAGCGAGACGAACCCCTTCGAGGACGAGGACGGCGACTACCTCGTGCTCGTCAACGGCGAGGGCCAGCACAGCCTGTGGCCCTCCTTTATTCCCGTACCCGACGGCTGGCAGGCGACCGGTCCACGCGGCCAGCGAGCCGTCTGCCTCGACTGGATTGACGCGAACTGGACCGACATGCGGCCGCGCAGCCTGATCGAAGCGATGGAACGCGATGCGGCCGAGCGGGCAGCACTCCCGGCGTCATCCCCTCCCATCAAGGGCGAAGATGGATGAGGCGAGCGGGACGGGCGGATCCGCTGCGAGCCCCAGTCCATGGTCATGGTGCAGCCGGGCTTGTCGGAGGGTCGTGAGCGCCAATTCTTCGGGCTCGCTGCCCCGCACGGCGATGGCGGCGATGAAACCCGATGCCGGCCGCAGGGAACAGACGACGAAGCTGCCGTGACCATCGCATGCATAGCCGCCGCGCCACGGGGCCAAGCACCTCAGGTCGAACTGCAATCCCAACCCCAGCGCCTTGGCGCAGGCCTCCTTGCCTGTCCACCGCCGCAACAGCTCCGCTTGGCGACGGGCGACCGGCTGCTGGGCGATCGCCGCGCGTTCGCCGCGTTCGAGGAATAGATCGGCAACAGCCTCCAGGCTCGCCGTCCGCCGCACGTCTTCGACGTCGACGCCGAGCGGTCGATGCGCCACGCCCACCAGGACGGCCCCGCCGCTGTGCGACATGTTGAAGCGCAGCTCCGGCAATGCCACGCCCGGCTTGCCAAAGGGACCCTGAACGAAGGTGATCGCTGCGGGGGCGATGTCGGCGTAGCTCGCCAGGATCAGTCGAAGGGCGGCATGGGCAGCACAGTAGCTGCACTGTAAGTCCCTGCCAGCAAATGTGCCAGCCCGACGGACCTCGATCGGCGACAGGCATCGCATCAGCTCTGCGATCGGGATGTTCAGCGGCAAGATCATGAACCATAGATCGATCCCGCCCGGTGGCAGGAACGACCGCTGGGGCCGAATGGCGCCGCCTTCCATGCTCACGTTCAGGAGTTGCACCATGTAAGCACTGACAATGTCCGGAACGGTGACGTCCGGGCCCGGGCTGGCGTATGCTGTAAAAGCGGGCTTGACCTGACCGACATGGCTCGGTCTTGGGTGATTGTGGCGCTCGTCATTATACCTCTGTGGGCTTGTGAGACACCGGATTGAGGCAACTGTGTTTCGGCGTGGAATGAGGCCCCGTATTCAGGGAAACTGTCCGAAGTCGCTGTCTTTACCTGTCTTTCCTCGCCGCTACCAGCGCATCAAGGGCCGAATTCCCAGTTTCTTCCCTGGCGGAACAGGGAAAAAGTGGGGACAGATTCGCTCCAGACCGTCCCACCGCCACTTAATTTCTCTCAAGATTTGGAGCCTCCGGGAACCGCTGCGCGGGTCAGCTTGCACGCCGACCGGAGGCCGGTTGCCGTGCCGGTTGACGCTTGTCGGCACGCCGGACCGTCATGGGCAGCGGCCGGCGTTCCTGCTATACTGAGGGGAGAGGAAAAGACGGTCGACCGGTGAGGTTTGCCGGCCCTGCGCGCAAGAAAAGGAGATAAGCATGCAGGTTCCGCTGAAGATCGACTTCCACGGCATGGAGCCCTCCCCGTTCATCGAGCGGCGGATCGAAGAGCGGATCGCCAAGCTCCTGAGGTTTCATGACCGGATGATCGGTTGCCGGGTGGCGGTCGAGGCGCCGCACCACCGGCGTCGGCGTGGCAATCTCTACCAGGTGCACGTGGCCATCCAGATGCCGGGCACCACGCTGAGCATCAACCGCAATCCGGGCCAGGATCCGGCGCACACCGACGTCTATGTCGCGTTGCGCGACGCCTTCGATGCGGCCGAGCGCCGGCTCGACGACTACGACCGCAAGCCGGTGTTGCCGCGGCGGGCGGCGGCAGCGGGCGGCCAAGGCTAACTGCCGCCGTCGGCGCGACGAACAGTCCGACGGCGGGGCCGGCACCTCGTCCGGATGTCGACCGCAAGGCCTCAGCAGCGGAGGGCATCGGCCCTCCGTTTGTGCATGACCCGACGGCAGACACCTCTGGCGCCTTGCCGTTCCTACAGCGTCCCAAACAACCCGAAGAAATCGGCCGGCACCTCCTGCCGCTCTCTCGGAGCCGGTGCGCCGAGCGAAAGATGACGGATGAAGCCGGTCGTCGCCCCGGCGTCGCGCATGGCGCAGGCCAGTGCCAGCGGCCGCTCGTTGCGCAGGATGTCGTAGAACGTCCCGAACTCGGTCAGCGGCAGCCAGGCGGAAAGGACCGGGAACAGCGGGTCGCTGGCAACCAGCCGGCCGACCACCGCACGGCCGTGCCAGGGATCGAACAGGCTCGAGAACTGCAGGACGGCGCGAAGGATGCCGCCGACGGCGATCGGCGTGCTGAAGATGGTCAGCGACCGACCGGTGTAGCTTTCAACGCCTGCCGCGGTCTGCAGCCGCTGGATCTCGGTCCTGACCTCGTAGCGATCGACCTCGAAGCAGGGCATCGGCCAGAGCTCCTGGGATAACCCGTTTGGTGTAATCACGCGGGGCTCCCGGATAGTATCTTCCCGGGACGGACCGCCCGCTTCTGTGATGCAGTTCACATCCGCCCGCAAGGGCATGCTAGAAGACGGCATCGGGCTGCAATTCATGAGGAAAAAATGGTGCTGGATAGGGGTTTGCTGTCGACCAAGCCGATTCCGCCGGACGAGCGGCTGATCCTTGCTCTCGATGTTCCCGGTCCCGAGGAAGCGTGGCAGGTGGTGACCTCCCTCGGGCCGCGAGTCCGCTTCTATAAGCTCGGTCTCGAGTTGTTCATGGCCGGCGGCTATTTCGAGCTGGTTGCGGCGCTGCGCGACCGCGGCGCCCGCGTCTTCGTCGACCTGAAGTTCTTCGACGTTCCGCAGACGGTCGCTGCCGCCGTCCGCCAGCTGGCGCGCCGCGGGGCCGACTTCTGCACCGTGCACGGGAACGATGCGATCCTAGAGGCGGCGTGCGCGGTCAAGGAGGACCTGCGGGTGCTTGCCGTCACCGTGCTCACAAGCCTCGACCAGCACGACATGGAGGCGCTGGGCTTCCAGACGGATATTCCCTCGCTGGTTCTCAGCCGCGCCCGCCGCGCCCTTGAGTTGGGCTGCGACGGCATTGTCTCATCGGGGCTGGAAGTCCGACGCCTGCGCGAGGATCTGGGCGAGCGGCTGATCGTCGTCGTCCCCGGCATCCGTCCGGCGTTGAACCGGCCGGCGGATGACCAGAAACGGACGATGGACGTGGAGGAGGCGTTCCGCGCCGGCGCCGACCACATCGTCGTCGGCCGGCCGATCCTCGCTGCGGCCGATCCGCGCGCCGCCGCCGAGGACATCCAGAACCGCATCGCCCTGCTGTTCGGTGGCTGAACGCCGCCTGCGTCAGCGGCGGTCGAGCCGGAAGCCGGGGCGGCGGTCGGGCTGAGTCGTGACGATGGCGACCGGCTGCACCGGCGGGCCGTCGCCATCGAGGCCGAGACGGTAGCGGCGGACCAGCGCCGCGGTTGCCAGCACCGCCTCGACCATCGCCAGCGAGGCGCCGATACAGACGCGCGGTCCGGCGCCGAACGGCAAGAAAGCGAAGCGGTCCGGCGGTGGGGCGCCGGGCAGAAAACGCTGCGGAGCGAAGGCGTCGGGGTCGTCCCACAGTCGTCGGTGGCGGTGCAGCACCCAGGGCGCGATCATCATCACCGAACCGGCGGTGACGGCACCGCTGCTGAGCCGGTCGCAACCCTTCGCCATGCGGACGATGACGAAGGCCGGCGGGTAGAGCCGCAACGCCTCGTTGACCACGGCGCGGGTCGCGTCCAGCTGCGTCACGGCATCGGCGGCCCCATCCGGTCCGAGATCGAGCATCGCCGCCTCGGTGGCGATGCGCTCCTGCCAGTCCGGTGCCTGGGCCAGCAGCCAGCACGTCCAAAACAGGGTTACCGCGGTCGTCTCATGGCCGGCGACGAGGAAGGTCGCAACCCGGCTGCGCAGCGTCTCGCGGCCGGGCCCACTGCCGTCCGGTGCCGCCAGCACGTCGAACAGATCGCCGCCGGCAGCGGTCGGTTGCGTTTTTTCGCGTGCGGCGATGATGCTATCGACCAGCCGGAACCAACGGCGCTGGAAGAGGCGGCGAGCCAGATCGCGTGGGCCCGGAAATCCCAGCGGCAGGAAGAAGTCGAGGAAGCCGGGCTTGCCGTAGCGCCGCCCGTAGCCGTCGAGAATGGCCCTGATCTGCGGCGCCTGCGCCCGCAGCGGCAGCGAGAGCAGAGCGCGGCCGGCGACATCGAGGGCAAGTCCCTGGAACCAGGCGAGGAGCTCGATCCCGGCGCCGCCGTCAGCAGGAAGCTCGGCCAGCGCTTCGGCGAGGGCCTCGGCGCTGTGGCGGGCGAAGCCGGGGACCGCCCGCGGTGCGAAGGCTGGTGCCGCGCTGCGCCGCTGCCGCCGCCAGTCGTCGCCGGTGGCGAGAAACAACCCCTGCATCCCGAGCAGCGGCCGAATGATGCGGATGCCGGGTCGGGTGCGCCCGTAGTTCCCGTCGTTCTCCACCAGCACGTGGCGGATATCGTCCGGCCGGTTGAGCAGCACTGTCGTCCGCCCGAACATCTCGCGGACGAAGAGGTCATCGTGGTAGGCGGCCTTCGGCCACGCTCGCAGTCCGTTGGTGCGGTAGTGCCACAGCAGGCGGCGGGACGAAGGCGTCGCCGCATCGGCGAGGGGGACCGGCGGTACGAGGCGTCCGGGGGTGGCGATCGCCTCAGGCATGCTCGTCCTGCTCCGTTCGGGCCGTCGGCGGCAGCTGGCGCGCGCTGCGGGCGTCTCCGCTAAGAGCCGATTACCTGTCGCGTCCCGATCAGCCGGCGCAGGATCTGCAGGCCCGCCTGATGTTCGCTGCGGCCGCAGGCCGATCCGCAAGCGTGCGCCAGGATAACCGGCTCGATGCCCACCTGGAACAGATCGATGGCGCTCATCAGCACGCTGCTGTCGGTGCCGATGCCACACAGGTGGACGCGGGCGATATCGTCCCGCCGCAGGCGGTCGACCAAAGCCCCATTAACGCAAGAGTAAGTGGACTTGTCGATTATTTTGGCAGATGGTCCGGGAGCGAAAGCAAGTTGCGTATCGATCGAGCCCAGGGCGAAGCCCGACCAGCCGATCAACTTGCGGTAAAGTGATTTCTGCGGATTGTAGAGACGGGTGACGAGAACTTGGTCGAAGTTCTCTTGTAGTGAAGCGACACGGTCGGGGACGTGCGCCGTCCACTCGTTGATAAAGCCGGCCTGCACGTCGATGATGAGCAGCTGGCTTGCTGTCATGGGTCCTCGAAAGCAAGAAAACCGTGCGCCGGCTCGCGGCCCGGCTATATTCAGGGCGAAGGACTAGCTGTGCCATGTACCGCATTCACAATCGCCGCGCCATCATCAATCGCAAGGCGCTCATCGGCGAGTTGCGTGAGCAGGAGCGCTGGGGCCCGGACACCCCGCGCGGCCGCGCCAATGCGTTACAAATTTTCAAAGCCGCCCTGTACCGCGGCGTGGGCGAGATCAGGGGCCGCTTCGAAGCCGAGGTGATGTCGGGGGCTGAGGTCGTCCAGGCCAACGCCTTCCTGGTCGACCAGTTCGTCCGCTGCATCTACGACTTCGCCGATACCGAGGTCTACCCCGACGGCATCGACCCGGGCGACCGCATGTCGCTGACCGCCACTGGCGGCTACGGCCGCGGCGAGCTTGCGCCGTTCTCCGACATCGACGTTATGTTCCTGCTGCCGGGCAGGCAGACCGCGCGCATGGAGCGGGTCGTCGAGTATGTCCTCTACATGCTGTGGGACTCGGGCCTGCAGGTCGGCCATGCCACCCGTACCATCGACGACTGCGTCCACCTCTCGAAGGCCGATCTCACCATCCGCACCTCGCTGCTGGAAACGCGCTGGCTGTGGGGGGAGAAGCCGCTGTTCTGCAATTTTGAGCAACGCTTCCGCAACGAGGTGGTCGCCGGCTCCGCCGCCTTGTTCGTCGAGCAGAAGCTGGCCGAGCGCGATGTGCGCCACGAACACATGGGCGATTCCCGCTACGTGCTGGAGCCGCACATCAAGGAGGGAAAAGGGGGCCTGCGCGACCTGCAGACCCTGTTCTGGATTGCCAAGTACCTCTACCAGGTCAAAGACGTGGGCGGCCTCATCGAGCGCGGCGTTTTCACCGATGCCGACGTCCGCCAGTTCCGCCGCGCCGAGAACTTCCTGTGGACGGTGCGCTGTCACCTGCACTACGTCGCCGGCCGGCCGGAGGAGCGGCTGACCTTCAACGTGCAGGAGATCATCGCCCAGCGCCTCGGCTATACCGACCGCCCCTCCGGACGCGGCGTCGAGCGCTTCATGAAGCACTATTTCCGCGTCACTAAGACGGTGGGCGACCTCACCCGCGTTCTGTGCGCGGTACTGGAGGACCAGCACAGGAAGACGAGGCTGAAGTTCCGGCTGCCGTCGCTCTCCCGGGCACTGTTCCGCCGCCCGCCGGCGGGGCTGAAGCTGGATGGCAACCGGCTGACCCTGGACAGCTCCGATGCGCTGCAATGGGATCCGGTGCTGATGCTGCGGCTGTTCCACGAGGCGCAGCGGCTCGGCATCGACATCCACCCGAAGGCGCTGCGCCTGGTCCAGCAGAACCTGCGCCTGGTGGATGCCAAGCTGCGCAACGACCGCGATGCCAACCGGCTGTTCGTCGAGATGCTGACGCATGAGACCGCCGCCGAGCAGACGCTGAAGCGGCTGGGTGAAGCCGGCGTCTTTGGCCGCTTCATCCCCGACTTCGGCCGGGTCGTCTCGCAGATGCAGTACGACATGTACCACGTCTATACCGTTGACGAGCACACCATCCGCGCGATTGGCATCCTCAGCCGGATCGAGCGCGGCGAGCTGAAGGAGCAGCATCCGGCGGCGACCATGGCGATGGCGGAAATTCGCTCGCGCCGGGCGCTCTACCTCGCGGTGCTGTTGCACGACATCGCCAAGGGCCGCGGCGGCGACCACTCGGAACTCGGCGCCGCGATCGCCCTCGGCCTCGCGCCGCGCCTCGGTCTCGACGAGTGGGAGACCGAGACGGTGTCGTGGCTGGTGCGCCAGCACCTGGTGATGAGCCGGACAGCCTTTAAGCGCGATATCGACGACTGGAAGACGGTGTGCGACTTCGCCGATCAGGTGCAGTCGCCGGAATGGCTGCGCATGCTGCTCATCCTGACCAACGTCGATATCCGTGCCGTCGGCCCGAACATCTGGAACGCCTGGAAGTGCGGGCTTCTCGACGAACTCTACTACCGGGCGCTGGAAGAGATGGAGATGGCGTCGGGCCAGCCGGCGGAGCGGCGCACCATGCGGGTGGAGCGGGCCAAGGCGCGGCTGCGCTCGCGGCTGCTCGGCTGGGACGATACGACGCGCGAGGCCTACATGGCGCGCGGCTATTCCGACTACTGGCTGTCGTTCGGACCGGAGGAGCACGTCCGCCATTTCGAGCTGATGCGTCAGGCGGAGATGGACGGCAAGTCGCTGCATGTCGAGGCGCGGCCGCACCCGTCACACGACGTCACCGAGGTGACTATCTACGCGCCGGACCATGCCGGCCTGTTCGCCCACATCGCCGGCGCCATGTCGCTGTCCGGCGCCTCAATCGTCAGCGCCAAGGTGGTGACCCTCGCCAACAGCATGGCGCTTGACGTCTTCCAGATTCAGGACCTGAGCGGCCGGCCGTTCGCCAGCGACGACCGGCTGGAGCGCCTCAGCCGACGCATCGAGGCGGCGCTGGTCGGCAACATGGAGCCGGCGCGCGAGTTGCAGGCGATGCGCAAGCGGGCACTGCCCAGCCGCACCCAGGTGTTCAAGGTGCCGCCGAGGGTCATCTTCGACAACAAGGCCTCCGTCGCCAACACGGTGATCGAGGTGAACGGCCGCGACCGGCCCGGCTTCCTGCACGACGTGACCTCGACCCTGACCGCGCAGGGCCTGCAGATCGTCAGCGCCCACATCTCGACCTACGGCGAGCGGGTGGTGGACGTCTTCTACGTCAAGGACGTCTTCGGCCTGAAGGTCGAGCAGGCGGCGAAGCTGCACAAGCTGGAGCAACTGCTGCTGGAGGCGATCGCTCCGCCGGAGGATCGGGCACCGCCGGCAGACGACGATACCAAGGCGGCGGCGGAGTAGCCGCTTTTCGCCTTCCGCACGCGCCGGCCAGCGGCTAGTACTGCGTCAGCGCAGCCGGCCGGTGATCGCGCGCTCCGCCCTCGAGCAAGGCAAGGGCGGACGCGACGGCGGGCCTGGAGGCGCGCCTCGTTCGCCACCGTCCACCGCTCCGGCCCGCATGTCGCTGTTCCGCTCCATCGCCACCATCGGCGGGCTGACCATGGTCAGCCGGGTGTTCGGCTTCGTCCGCGATACGCTGATGGCAGCGCTGCTGGGGGCGGGCCCAATTGCCGACGCCTTCTTTGTCGCCTTGCGCTTTCCCAACCTGTTCCGCTCGCTGTTCGCCGAAGGCGCCTTCTCGGCAGCATTCGTGCCGATCTTCGTCGGTACCCTGACCAGCGAAGGACGCGCGGCGGCCATCATCTTCGCCGAGCAGGTGCTGGCGGTGCTGACCACGGCGCTGCTCGCCTTCATTCTCGTCGTCGAGATCTTCATGCCGGCGTTCATCACCCTGTTGGCCCCCGGCTTCGTCGGTACCGAGGCGTTCGGGCTCGCCGTCGAGTTCTCGCGACTGACCTTCCCCTACCTGCTGTTCATCTCGCTGACCGCGCTGCAGGGCGGCATCCTTAACGCCTTCGGCCGCTTTGCAGCGCCGGCGGCGACCCCGATCCTGCTCAACCTGTCGCTGATCACCGCGCTGCTCGGCACCGGGCCGCTGCTGCCGACGATGGGCCACGCGCTCGCCTGGGGGGTCGTCCTCGGCGGTGTTATCCAGTTCCTGTGGCTGATGTTCAGCTGTGGCGGCGTCGGCGTCTGGCTGCGGCTGCCGTGGCCGCGACTGACGGAAGACGTGCGCCGGCTGCTGTGGCGGGCGCTGCCGGTGGCCTTCGGTGCCGGCGTCTATCAGGTCAACATCATGGCCGGCACCATTCTCGCCTCGCTGCTGCCGGCGGGTTCCGTCTCCTATCTGTTCTATGCCGACCGCCTCAACCAGCTTCCCTACGGCATCATCGGCGTCGCCGTGAGCACCGCGCTGCTGCCGCTGCTGGCCCGCCAGGTGCGCGACGGCAAGGTCGATGCGGCGCTGGCGAGCCAGAACCGGGCGCTGGAGTTCGCCGTCTTCCTGATGCTGCCGGCGGCGGCGGCGCTGATCGTGCTGGCGAGCCCGATCATCGACGTGCTGTTCCGCCGCGGCGCCTTCAGCCCGGAGGACGTACGGCAGACCGCCCATGCGCTCTCCGCCTTCGCCTGCGGCCTGCCGGCGCTGATGCTGGTGAAGTCGCTGACCCCGGGCTTCTACGCCCGCGAAGATACGCGCACGCCGGTGAAGATCGCCGTGATCAGCGCCGTCGTGAACATCGCCCTGGCGGCGGTGCTGATGACGCCGCTGCGCCACGTCGGCATCGCGCTCGCCGCCTCCCTCGCCAACTGGCTGAACGCGCTGCTGCTGGCGGTCGTGCTGCACCGCCGCGGCTTCCTGCAGCCGGACGCGCGCCTGAAGCAGCGGCTGCCGCGCAGCATTCTCGCGACGGCGGCGATGGCGGCGGCGCTGGCGGCGGCGCTGCCGCT
>JAEULG010000017.1 GCA_016793875.1 Rhodospirillales bacterium
CGGTGATGCTGGCGTTGGGTGCCGTCGAGGTGACGAACGGCGGACCCGGCGGGCTGCGGCTCGCCGATTTTTCCGCCCGCAGCCGGGGCGTCTGACATTGCCACGATCCGCACGTCATCGGCCCGATGGCCGCTCACATCGTCCTGCCGTGGACCTATCGCGCCTTCGCCAACCCGAAAACCTGGGCGCTCGGCGTCTACCACGGCCTGCGCCAGCAGCAATGCAATCCTCCCTCGGCGAGTCGCGCTAGTTCGCTCGCTTCGGCCTGCTGCCGCTCGATCGCCGCGGCCGAACCCGCGGCCTCCAGCTCAAGCCGCCAGGTCTTCAGCTGCGTCGGCGTCACCCCGAGCTCAGCCGCAACGCTCGCCGGCGTTGCCCCCGGCGCCGAGGGGCGTGCAACCGCCGCACCACGCTCCTGGCGCCAAGCCTTGGCGTAGCGCCGCACCGCATCGTAGCCTCCCCTAAGGGACACGACCCCCTTTATAAGTTCGTGACCTAGCCCAGACGTCAGTAGGAGTTCATCGAGGCGGCGAGCGAGCCCACTTGGCGCAGCAGCTCCGGACAATCCATCCGGTCCATCACCACATCGATCACCACCATCTTGTCGCGCTGCCGCCCGGCCTCGGCCAGCGCCGCCTCCAGTTCATCCTCGGTGCTCACCCGCATCCCAATGGCATCGCCACCGAACAGTTCGGGCAACCGGAAGTAGCACCACGGCTGAATGTCGTTATACGGCTGCGTCGGCCCGCGGATGATCCGCTCGATGGTATAGCCGTCGTTGTCGAGGACGATGACCACCGGTGTTGCCCCGTGGCGGATCGCCGTTGACAGTTCCTGGATGGTGAACTGCAGGGCGCCGTCGCCGATCAGCAGGATGCTGCGCCGCTGCGGGGCGGCCATGGCGGTGCCAACCATCGCCCCCAGGGTGTAGCCGATTGAGGCCCACAGCAGCTGGCTGATGAAGCCGACGCCCGGCGGCAGCGGCATGCTGACCGCGCCGAACAGCGCGGTGCCTGCCTCGGCCAGCACGATGTCGCCATCCTGCAGCAGCCGCGAGACCCGGTGCCAGAAGCGCCGCTGGCTGATAGGGGCCCCCACCTGCGGCGCGAATGGCGCGACGAAGCCGGGGTCGAGCCGGCTCCGTGCCGGCCGGATATCGAGCGGCGCGGCATCCCGGCGGGCAAGTCGCTGTGCCAGCGCCGGCAGCACATCGCGCATCGCCACTTGCTCGTAGAGCGCGCGGCGAATGCGAAGGGTGGCGCCGCGCACCTCGATGGTCCGGGACGGATCGAGCCGCGCGGAAAAGCCACCGGTGTTGAAGTCGGTGAGCAGCGTGCCGATGGTCAGGATGCAGTCGGCATCCTCGATCCGGCTGCGCACGTAAGGATCGCTCAGCGCGCCACCGTAGATGCCAATGTACTGCGGATGGGTCTCCTCCAGCAGCCCCTTGCCCATCGTCATCGTCGCCCATGGATAGCCGCTAGCATCCAGCAGCGCTCGCAGCGCCGCCTGCATCCGGTAGCGGTCGACGCCGACGTCGGCCAGCACCACCGGCAGCTCCGCCTCGGCCAGCATGGCGGTGACGGCCTCGAGCGCGTCGGCCAGCGCGTCGGGATCGCTGCTGTAACCGGATGAAGCCAGCGGCGTCGCCGGCGCCTCGATCATTGCCGTCGCCACGTCCACCGGCAGCGAGATGTAGACCGGCTGCTTGCGGCGCAGGCAGAACGCCAGCACACGGTCGATCTCGGCGGCGGCATTGGCGGCGGTTACCAGAGCCTGCGCCGCCGTCACCCGTTCGTACATCCGCGCGAACACGGAGAAGTCGCCGGTGCCAAGCGTGTGGTGCATGATGGCGCCACGCGCCTGGATGCC
>JAEULG010000071.1 GCA_016793875.1 Rhodospirillales bacterium
TCAGCCGCTGGGAGAGCTGGGTCGGCTACTACGTCACGACCCTCTATGACCGCCAGGACCAGAAGCTGGCAACGCCGCTGCTGGCGGTGAAGATCCTGCCCGCCGGCATCGTCCTCGGCAGCCAGACGATCATCGAGCCCAGCTACAACGACGGCCAGGCGGCAAGCCCGCCGACCGACCCGACGCTCACCTGGAAGCTGGGTGCCCTCGCCAACAACACAGAAGCGTCGCTGACGTTGCTGCGCACCAGCGCGCCGACGCCGGACAGCGCCTATTTCGGACCGCAGCTGCAGGGGACAATCAAGTTCGGTGATCCTGCCGACTGGGACCTCGACGCTGCCCGCTTCCCCAAGTCCGGGACCTATCGAATCGCTGGACGCCTCGGCGATCCGGCAGCGCAGGGCGGCGGCTCAGATCCTGGCTCGGGCGGTGATTCTCCCAATTGGGCCGAGGTGGCCGCCCTGGTCGTCGCCGCCGTCTTCGCCCTCCCCGGGTTGGTCACTCCCATTTACATGCTACGCAAATATTTCGGCTCCAGCCGGGTGCAGGAACGCTTCGTCAAGCAGAACATTCGCAAGGCGCTGATGGAGGAGAGCCCCTTCGAAGTCACCTCGAAAGGAAGAATAACCCGCGTCGGCGGCCGTCCCATCGGAAATATCAGCGACGACATCGCCGAAGTTGTTCCCCAATACAAGGCATTTGTCAGCAATGCTGGCAATGTGGGCAAAGCCTTCCAGAGCGACCTCTGGGAACTGGCCAATCGCCTCGAGATCTACAATGGCCTGCAAGGATTAGAGCGTGCCACCCAGGCCGCAAAGGAACTGCGCGAGGAAATTGATCTGATCTCTGGCCGCCTAAACGAGCGCCTCAAACGGGACGTTGAAGCCGCGGACAAGGATTCAGACGATATCCTGATGTAGTAGGCACGAGGATCGCTTGGTCGGGAGGTCCCTGCCCCGCCCGGCCGACCTGTCTGGTTTGCGGCGCAGGGGAAAGCGGCCGATGGGGTTGCCCTTCGGCCGCGTTTCCTGTTCAGGCTGCCTTATTGTCGGGTGCCGGGCGCAGCGTCAGACGGCCGGCTCCAGCAGCGCCGTCGAGCTTATCGCGCCGGCGCGATCCTCGTCGGGTCGGTGGAAGAGCAGGACGACGACGACCGAGGCCACCGCCAGCACGACGAGCAGCAGGAAGGCGTCGGCGAACGAACCGAACGTCGCCACCACCCAGCCGGTGATTGTTGGCGCAAGGAACCCGGAAAGGGCAAACCCGGTGTCCATGATCCCGAGTGAAGTCGCTGCCCGATCCGGGGTCACGTCGACATTAACGGCATAGTAGGCAGCATTGGCGCTCATGCTGAAAGCGACGGCTGCGGTAATGCAGATGATTGCAATGGTCAGGTCGTGGACGAAGGCAATCGGGAGCACCGCCAGGGCGGCCAACAGCTGGCTCCCGGCGATCAGCAGGCTTCGCGAGACGCGCAACCGGCCGGTGCGGACCAGCAGGTAGTCTGACAGATAACCGCAGGCGACCAGCAGCACCGCCGCACAGACCCAGGGGAGGATCGAGAACAGGCCGACTTCGCGTACATTGAGGTGGTAGCTCTGGGAAAGATAGTTCGGCAGCCACGTCATGAAGAAGAACAGGAAGTAACCGAAGACAAAGAACGCCCAGTTGTTCGCGACCAGCGTGCGATTGGTGAGAAGAAAGCGCCAGTCGGTGCCATGGGCGACGTGGCGTGCCACCCGGCCGCGCGATACTTCGATCCCGCCGTGGATATGGCTGAGCTCCGCGTCGCCGACGAAGCGGGACTCCTTCGGATCATTGCGGAAGAAGATCAGCCACAGCGGAATCCACAGCACGCTGAGCGCGGTCAGCACGTAGAACATTCCCCGCCATCCGAAAGCAGCGATCAGCTGCGTCACCACCGGTGCGCCGATCGCCAGCGCGACGGGGACGGCGACCAGCGTATTGCCCAGCGCGATCGCACGCTCGTGGGGCGCCAGCCAGCGGCCGACGGCGCCGGTCAGTGCCGGGAAGTTCGGGCCCTCGGCAATTCCGAGGACGGTCCGCGCGACGTAGAGGGTCGCGAATCCCATGGCAAGCCCGGTGATGCCGATGGATCCCGACCACAGGATCGCGGCGACGAGCAACACCAAGCGGGCACCCCAGCGGTCGACAGCGATGCCGCCGAGAAACGTCGTCACCGCATAGCCCAGCCCGAACGCTCCGAGAATGAGCCCGATCTGCTTGGTGTCCAGACCAAGGTCGACCTGAATGTCACCAATCGCGAACGCGATCGCCGAGCGATCGATGTAGTTCACGACGGTGATGTAGAAGAGAAGGAAAATTACGAACCAGCGGAATCCGCCTTTCTTGTTCATTTCATCTCCCTTATATAAACCTAACGCTGTTGTTGCGCAGAAAATATCCTTCCACCAACCCACAGGCGAAAGGTCAGTTCTGCGAGGGGCGCGAATTATCGCGCTCTAATGGACTATGGCTGACAAAGAATGTGCGCATAACAGCAAGTACACTGCTGCAGATGACTTTCGCGTGATATGCAAGGAAGGCGCTTACCTGACGCGGACGGGGCCCACGCGGCTGTCTCCCGTGGTCCTCTGGCGGCTTCCTTACAAGCAATGGAGCCCCCGACGCCCGTCCCGGCTCGACGGCCTCTCGACTGGGTCGTGCAAGGCAGTAGTGGTGGCGTACCTTCGCTCGACGAAGGGCTCCTCCTATGCCGGCAGCACGAACATGACCCGGAGCATCCCCATGAGGAGAGAGATTATCGCCGTGTCGAAGCTGCAGAAGGCGTTCGGTGGTCGCCGCCACTTCCCGAAGCGCCATCCTTCGCCATCGAAAAAATCAAAGAGGGGCCGGCGGCCGGCACGTTTTGTTTTACTGCGGAGACCGTCGACAAGCTGACGGATTACTACGACCGCGTCAAATACCTTCCCTACAAGCCAGGAACGACGGGCAGTGTCTACGACGCCTTTATTTACGAACCTGGATTAATCGTACCGAGGTCCTGGGCGAACGCACTTCCCGACTGGTCGAAGTCCATCGTCCTCGGCAAGACGATCTGGCAATGGCTGGTCCCCGCCGCCGTCCTGGTCGGGGCGTTAGTCCTCATCAGGGCGCTTCGACGGTGGGGCAGGTGTCAGTACCGGATGAATTCTCCCTGAATGTGCCGATTGAAAATTCCCTGATTGGCGTTTGATGAGCCGCTCTGCCGGGACGCGTCCCGGCAGAGCGGGCGACCGATCGATCGCCGATGATCTCTCCTGCCAGCGAACGA
>JAEULG010000255.1 GCA_016793875.1 Rhodospirillales bacterium
CTAGGTCACGAACTCATAAAGGGGATTGAACGAACCCGCTGACGCGAGAGTGAGGTGAGCGGTTAGAGGGGAGAGTTCCGTCTGAGAGGATTGCGGCTGTGGAAGCCCAATCCTGAAGGCAGGAGCCCCCGATGGCCGAGATGAGCCCTCTGCGCCGGCGCATGACCGAGGACATGACCGTCCGCAATCTGTCGCCGGCAACGCAACGATCCTATCTTCACGCGGTCAGCAAGTTCAGCAGGTACTTCGGCCGGTCGCCGGACCGGCTTGGACTGGAGGACGTCCGCGCCTTTCAGGTTCATCTGGTGTCGACCGGCATTTCGTGGCCGGCGCTGAACCAGACGGTCTGTGCGTTGCGGTTCTTCTACGGCGTCACGCTCGGGCACGGTGAGATTCCGGAGCGCATCCCCTATGCGCGCGCGCCGCGCAAGCTGCCGGTGGTGCTGAACGCCGATGAAGTGGTGGGCTTTCTCGAGGCGGTGCCCGGCCTGAAGACCCGCGCCGCGCTGACGACCGCCTATGCGGCGGGGCTGCGGGCGTCCGAGGCGGTCGGCCTGAAGGTCGCCGACATCGACAGCGTCCGGATGGTGATCCGGGTCGAGCACGGCAAGGGCGGCAAGGATCGGTTCGTCATGCTCTCGGCCCAGCTCCTGGGCATCCTGCGCACCTACTGGCGCCTGACCCGGCCCAGCCACTGGCTGTTTCCCGGCCGGGACGAGACGAAGCCGATCGACGTCCAGGTGCTGCATTCGGCCTGCCGATCCGCCTGCGCCGCGGCCGGGCTTGCGAAGCGGGTGACGGTGCATACCCTGCGGCACAGCTTCGCCACCCATCTGCTGGAGAACGGCACTGACATCCGCATCATCCAGGTGCTGCTCGGTCACGCCAACCTGTCGAGTACGACGCTCTATACGCGGGTCTCGAACGGCCTGATCCGACGTACGCAGAGCCCGCTCGACCGGCTGACGCTGGAGGTCGTGCCGCCCGCCTGATCCGGCCGCACGATGGCGGCCACATGGGAAGTGGCGGATGTCTTCCGCCGCCACGGCGATACCTATCGGCGGATGCATGACGGTCACCTGGGCAGGGTCGAGCGGCGGGTGATGAGCGCCGTCGCGCTGTGCCGGACGGCGGCTCTGGGCGGCCATGCCGAGAGCTGCGCCGACTGCGGCTTTGTCCGCAACGCCTATAACTCCTGCCGCAACCGGCATTGCCCGAAATGCCAGGGTCACGCCCGAGCCGAGTGGCTGGCTGCCCAGCAGGCCCAACTCCTGCCAGTCCCGTACTTCCACGTCGTCTTCACGGTGCCGGCGCCGGCGGCCGAGATCGCCTTCCAGAACAAGCAGGCGGTCTATGCCATGCTGTTCCGCACCGCGGCGGAGACGCTGCGCTTGATCGCAGCCGATCCGAAGCACCTCGGCGCCGAGATCGGCCTCGTAGCCGTGCTCCACACCTGGGGCCAGACCCTGCAGCATCACCCCCACGTCCATTGCGTCGTGCCGGGCGGTGGCCCGTCGCCCGACGGCACCCGCTGGGTCGCCTGCCGGCCCGGCTTCTTCCTGCCGGTCCGCGTCCTCTCGCGGCTGTTCCGCCGGCTGTTCCTGGACGAGCTGCGCGCCGCGTTCGACGCTGGCCAGCTCGGCTGGTTCGGCGATCTCGCCCACCTCGCCGAACCCGCCAGCTTCGCTCGTCGCCTCCGCGACCTGCGGCGGGCCGAATGGGTCGTCTATGCGAAGCCGCCGTTCGGCGGGCCGGAACAGGTGCTGGCCTATCTCGGTCGCTACACCCACCGCGTCGCCATCGCCAATTCGCGGCTGATGACCGTGACCGAGGATGACGTCGCGTTCCGCTGGAAGGACTATCGCCACCACGGCAAGTCGAAGGTCATGGCCCTCGACGCCGACGAGTTCATCCGCCGCTTCCTGCTCCACACCCTGCCGGACGGTTTCCATCGCATCCGCCACTACGGCTTCCTCGCCAACGGCCACCGTACCGCGAAGCTGGCGCTGTGCCGCGAGCTGCTGGCCGCGCGACCGATCATCGAGCCCGCGACGCCGACCGAGCCGAAGCAAACCACCATCGCGTTCGATCGCTGCCCCTGCTGCGGCGGCGCGATGATCACCTTCGCCATCCTCCGGCGACCACCGCCCCGTCCCTCGTTCCGCCAGGACACCTCATGAGCCGCCGGCATCCTTGCCGCTCCGCCTGTCCGGCACCGACGCTGCCGTGTGTCGGCACGCATCGCCTTGTCCAACAGCCTTCCCGGCAGCGCCAGGTCCGGCGCGGCGCCCCTCGAAAGCGCGGTTCAGCTCACTGCCGCCACCAACCGCCCGGCATCGCCGGCCTCGACCGCTTCGGGTCGATCCCCATGCAGAGCCGCCCCAACGCTGTCTCGGACCAGCAGACGCAGCAACAATCCCCATAGCTCGCCGGCCATCCGCGGGTTCGCTCAATCCGGCTTCAATGAGGTCGCGCCCACGCACGCCAAACACCTCGTCGCGCGACCTCACAGAAGCCTCCAGATTCCCTTTGGGGGTGAATGGTGATTCAAGCTCCTTGAAGGAGCCCGCCATGAGCCAGCGTCGTTCCGGGCTGACGGATTTCGAGTGGTCGATCATCGCGCCGTTGTTGCCGAACAAGCCGCGCGGTCTTCCGCGTGCCGATGACCGAAAGGTCCTGAACAGCATCTACTGGCGTCTGCGGACCGGAGCGCCGTGGGCCGACATCCCCGATCGCCACGGCCCGCCGACGACCTGCTACAACCGCTTTGTCCGATGGCGGAAGCTGGGCGTCTGGGATCGGATTTTCGAAGCGGTCTCAGCCGGCTACGACGGGGACCTGCAAATGATCGACGCCTC
>JAEULG010000108.1 GCA_016793875.1 Rhodospirillales bacterium
GACTTCGCCCTGATCCTGTCGCCGGGGACGCTCGCCGGCGCCCCGCACACCCACATCGCCGCCGTCTACGCCGAACCTGCGGCGGAGGACGGGGTGGAGCGGGCGGTAAGCCTGCGCTTCGCCAACGTCACCGCCATCCGCACCCGCGAGGCGCTGCGTTCCGTCGAGGCGCTGCTGGAGCGGGTAGCCTGGGGGGCCCGCGCCGCGGCGGTGGTCACGCTCGCGGCGGGAGCGCTGGTGCTTGCCGGAGCGGTCGCCGCGGACAGGAGGCGGCGACGCTACGAGACGGTGCTGTTCAAGGTGCTGGGCGCCAGCCGCAGCCGCATCGCCAGCATTTATGCCCTGGAGTACGGGCTGCTGGGAGCGATTACCGCAGCCGTGGCGCTGGTGCTGGGCTCGGTGGTCGCCTGGGCGGTGATCACCCGGCTGATGGATTTCGACTGGGTCGCTCGGCCGGCGACCGCGCTGCTGATCGCCGTAACTGCGCTCATCCTGACGCTGGCCGTCGGCCTGGCCGGTACGGTGCGGCTGCTGCAGCAGAAAGCGTCGCCGCTGCTACGCAACGACTGACAGCGCGGGCGGCGCTTACCCGGAGGCTGCCTGGACTGGCCCTACTGGCAGGCCTTGTCGATGGCGGCGAGCGCCGCCGAGAAGCCGGACAGCGAATAGGTGTCGGTGGTCAGCGTGCCGCGGCTCGATGTCCCGCGCACCACCATCTGCCGGCCGGCCTTCATCGCGGCGACGATGGCACGGTCGGCGGAGGCATCACGGGCCCAGGCGTTGTCACCGCGGGTGAACAACTTGAAGGCCTTGCCGTCAATGTCGATGTCGACGTCCTTGCCTTCTCGGTAGTCATAGCCGGTGGTGATGCTGATCTCGCCGCGCACCTTTTCCGCCGGCCGGTGGGTCACCAGCAGGTGCACATCGCCCCGGCTCGCGTACTTTCCTTCTGCCTTCTTTGGGGTGGTGCCGACATAGCACAGCTTTTTCTTCGGGTTGGTGGCGTCCATCATCGCCGTCCAGTCGCCGAAGTTGCCAAGCGAGCGCTGCTGCGCCGCCGCGCAGTCCACCATCGAGAAGCCGAGAACGCACGCGAGCGTCGCTCGCAGGACCGTCACACGCATCATGGCGAGCAGTGATAAAGAGCATCGGGGGGGATTGCCAAGCACCTTGCGGCGCGTCAGCGGGCTGTTGCCCCTAAGTCGAAGAATCGTGGCAAAAAAATGCTGGCGGCAAATCCCGTCCTTCTCGGCATCAGCCGCGGTGGAGGGCTGGGGAGTCGGCATCGTGGCGCTGACGCAGTCGTCGATTCGGCGCAAGGGTGCGTGTCTCCGGGGTGGAAGTTGCTGCTCCGGACCTTCCGCCTCCCCGCAGGAGATGGGCAATGCCGGTTCCCCGGGGAAGATGGGACCGTCTGAGAGCTGCCCTATGGCGGCTGGAACTAACCTTGGATTGTATCGGGAGAGCTTAGCCATCACACCGTCGCGGGGTGGTCCGCTACATCTTCCGTAAGCGCCGCCGATCCCTATAATCACCGTCGGCCTGCGGTGTTCACCATCACAATCGGACTCCATGCGTCTGCCGGCGTTCGCCGTCGTTCTGCTCCTGCTGGGGGGCCCTGTTGCATCGTGGTCGCCAGGAGCGGCCGCCGCCGAGGAGAGCCGTCTGCCGGTGCCGCGCTTTGTCAGCCTGCGCGTATCGGAAGCGATCATGCGGGCGGGGCCGGGCCAGGAATATCCGATCAGGTGGACGTATCAGCACGTCGGAATCCCGCTGGAGGTGACCCGGGACTATTACGACTGGCGGCGCGTCCGCGACTGGCAGGGCAGCGAAGGCTGGATGCATTCGCGCGTCCTCAGCAGCAGGCGGACGGTGATGATCAGCGGCGAGATCCGCACGCTGCGCGACGAGCCGGAAGCCGACGCCACGCCCGTTGCCCGGCTGCAGGGGCCGGTAATCGGCAAGCTGCTGTCCTGCCCGAAGAACAGCGACTGGTGCCGCATCGAGGTCAGTGCGGTAAAGGGCTGGTTGCGCCGCAGCGAGATGTGGGGCGTCTATCCCAAGGAGGAAGTGGAGTAGCCTTGCGACCGCCTCGTCTACCGGCGGAGCGGGTGCGGGGGCCGGGAAGTGCCGGCCGCCCACGTTGACGGAATTTGCGTTTTAGATTTCGTCGAAGCCGCTGAAATCCATGTCGTCCGGCGGCGCGTCGTAGGCGGCGTCTTCGGCTGCCGGTTCGTGCATCGGCTCGGCAGCGGCCGGCTCGGCCGCGGCGGCATCGGGAGTGAAAAGGCTCATCAACGCGTTGCCGACCAGGAGACCGCCGGCAACGCCCATCGCCGTCTGCATCGCCCCGGCGAGGAACCCGCCCCCAGCGCGCTGCTGCGGGTTGTTGTAGGCGGCAAGGCGCGGATCGATGCCGGCGGCAGGCCCGCGCGGCGTGGGTACCGGCCGGGTCGGGGCGGTGCCACCGCCGAACAGGCTGCCGAGGAAGCCGCCGCCAGCCGCCGGGCGTTGCGCCAGTTCGGCCTCGAGCTGCTCGACGCGCGCCTGCGTCGTCTTCAGCGCCTGTTCCTGGATGATGATCGCCTGGGCCATGTAGTAGGGTGCCGCCGGCTGCGTCGTCAGATGCTCGCGAATGCGTCCTTCCGCCTGCGGATCGCGCGGCCCCGAGCCGCCCTCCGCCTGCTTTATCTTGCCGAACAGTTCGTCGATCACTTGCCGTTCGGTATTGTCCATGACTTCTCCCTCTTCCCGAGCAGGCCCGGATGGCTGCCTATGCCCGGGATATGTCCGCATGCGCCGCTTCGTTCAAGCGCGTCGCCCGGCCGGCCGGCAGCGGCACGGGAACCGAACGGCATCCGGCGCGTCGATAGAGCGCACCCGAGGAGTCCCAGAGATCAATGTCCGCAATGCCTTCCACCGACAGCCAGCCCCGCCTCGACCAGCATCTCGACGACCTGCAGGAGAAGCTTCCCGGCCGCTATGCCGGCTGGCTGCAGAAGCTGCGGGAGCCGGCGGCGCGGTGGATCCGCATTCCCGCGGGGCTCTTGCTGATCGTCGGCGGCTTTCTCGGCTTCCTGCCCATCCTCGGTTTCTGGATGCTGCCCCTGGGGCTGCTGCTGCTGGCAATCGATGTCCCGCTGTTGCGCAAACCCACCGCCTGGATGATCGAGCGGGTCCGCCGGCTGATCGGCCGATAGTCCGGAAGTGACGCCCGCCGACGACCAAGCTGAGCCGGGCGGTCAGGCGGGTGCCGGCGGCGGCGCGGCGAGTGCCACCGGGCCCGCCGCCGTCAGCAACCGGTCGAGGTCGAGGTGGGCTTCCAAGTGATCGGCGAGGGCATCGAGGGTGCGCTCCACCTCGTGTTCCCAGGCGAGGCCGTCGTTGCGGCCGGGGCGCAGGCCGGCGAGCCAGGCGCCGCGAAACGCATCGGAGGCGAACAGCCCGTGCAGGTAGCAGCCCTGAACCCGGCCGTCGGCGCTCACCGCGCCCTCGTCGCGCCCCTCCAGCCGCAGCATCGGCCGCGCCCGGTCCGGCCCGCCGGTGCGTCCGACGTGCATTTCGTAGCCGCTTACCGCCGCGCCGGAGGCCAGTTCGATGCCGGTGGTCTCGATCAGCGTCTTGTCGGAGCCGAACTCGGTTTCGATCGCCAGCAACCCGAGGCCGGGGACGGAGCCGGGCGGCCCCTCCATGCCCAGCGGATCACTGATCCGGGTGCCGAGCATCTGGAAGCCGCCGCACAGGCCGAGGACGCGGCCGCCGCGGCGCAGGTGGGCGGCGATGTCGATGTCCCAGCCCTGGTCACGCACCGCGGCGAGATCGGCGATGGTCGCCTTCGAGCCGGGCAGCACGACGACGTCGGCATCGCCGGGAAGCGCGCGGCCGGACGCAACGAAGAGCACCTCGACGTCGGGCTCCGCCATCAGCGGGTCGAGGTCATCGAAGTTGGCGATGCGCGGCAGCCGGGGAACGGCGATGCGGATCGGGCGGCGCAGGGAAGCATCGGCAGCGCGCTGCTCCAGAACCACCGCGTCCTCTGCCGGCAGCCGTCGCGCCGCCTCGAACCAGGGGACGACGCCGAATGCGCGAAGGCCGGTGTAGTGCTCGATGATCTTGAGCCCGTCGTCGAACAGGCGGACGTCGCCGCGGAACTTGTTGATGATGTAGCCGCGCAGCCGCGCGCGTTCCTCGGGCTCGAGAACGGCGCAGGTGCCGACGAGGCTGGCGATGACGCCGCCGCGGTCGATGTCGGCAACCAGCACGACCGGCACCTCGGCGGCAGCAGCGAAGCCCATGTTGGCGATGTCGCCGGCGCGCAGGTTCACTTCGGCGGGACTGCCGGCGCCCTCCACCAGCACCAGGTCGGCCGTGGCGGCGAGCCGCGCGAAGCTTTCGAGGACGAACGGCAGCAGCCGCGGCTTCAGCGCCAGATAGTCGCGGGCGCGGGCGTTGCCGAAGATGCGGCCCTGCACCACAACCTGCGCGCCGATCTCCGACTGCGGCTTCAGCAGCACCGGATTCATATCGGTGGTGGCGGGAATGCCGGCGGCACGTGCCTGCAGCGCTTGGGCACGGCCGATCTCGCCACCGTCGGACGTGACTGCGGCGTTGTTGGACATGTTCTGCGGCTTGAACGGACGGACGGCAAGGCCGCGGCGGGTGTAGGCGCGCGCCAGTCCGGCGACCAGCAGCGACTTGCCGACATCGGAGCCGGTGCCCTGCAACATCAGCGCGCGGGTGGTCCGGCCGTCACCCGGTAAGAAGGCGGTCATCGGGCGGAAGGCCCTACAAGTGCCGGTTTTCCCCACTGATGGCCGCTGTCTCCGGAGAGGCACATCCCTGGCGGCGGAGCGCCCTTTAGGACCCTATATGTGCCATTCTGGTGCTCTCCAAGCCATGTGCCGAACGAAGCCGGATTTCCATTTTTGCCGGGTTCCACCATGATTGTGTGTTACCTTGGTCTTGGCCAGACGGGCCTTTCGGATCACTGTCTTTAGTAGCGCGATAGGGCTGACGGGTAACGCGCGCAGCTGCGGTAGAAGCTTCTCCTCGCCGGGAAGGCAGTTGACAGCATCCACTCCACCACCTCCTCTCTCATTGTCAATTTAGCTGTGATATGAAAAAATACGCTGTCGATCAAGCACGTGTGAGACTGGAGAAGGCGCACATAGCTTTTAGATCGCTTTTGCAGACTACGACCTTCGAAGATGTCAATGCGGCATGGTCGGATTTCCTTATCGCTAGCCATGGCATCTACACTAAGCTTGAGCAAGGCGCAAAATCATCACAAAAATCTACGTATTGGTTCGGAAAAAAGAAATGTGAACGTAAACAAGACCCTTTACTTAATTACCTCCATCACGCTAGAAATTCGGACGAGCATAGACTTGACCCCATCACTTTCGAGGAGCCTGCCCAGGTTTATACCTCTGGTGACACCAAGGGTCGGGTCGGAGAGGCTATTATAGGCAATCAAATTACTGGTGGCCTTGGAGTCAAGAGCCATGCTATTACATTACGGTATAGTGATGGAGGCGGAGTCAGTATCAAGATTACTAATCCTCAACCAAAACTCGCCAGAGTTAAAAATTATAATGTCTATTACGATCCCCCACTATCGCACCTAGGCTCTAGCCTAGAAGACTCGTCACTTATTCGCGTTGCAGAACTTGGTTTGTTGTATTTCGACCGCCTCGTAGCAGAAGCGGAAGCGCTGGTGGAGTGACCAACGCTGCATGTCCTTGCGGCGGATTGGAGCGTCCGCTTGCACGCAGCCGCGGGGCGACATAGGGTCCCCCCCATGTCTGCCCCTATCATCGGTATCACGCTCGATCGCGAGGAGCCCGGCGGCTACTCGAAGTTCCCGTGGCTGGCGCTGCGCGAGAATTACGCGCAGGCGGTGGCGGCGGCGGGGGGACTGCCGGTGCTGCTGCCGCCGCTGGCAGCGAGCGTTGCCGCCTACCTCGATCTGATCGACGGCCTGATCGTCTCCGGCGGTGCGTTCGATGTCGATCCGACGCTGTTCGGAGCGGCGGAACGACACGCGACGGTGACCACCAAGGACGCCCGCACCGCCTTCGAGCTGGGCATCACCCGCGGTGCCGTCGCCCGCCGGATTCCGCTGCTCGGCATTTGCGGCGGCCAGCAGCTCTTGCATGTAGCGCTCGGCGGTACGCTGATCCAGCACATCCCCGATGAAGTGCCGGCGGCGCTCGCCCATGAGCAGCCCAATCCGCGCAACGAGCCCGGCCACACCGTGCGCATTCTCCGCGGCACCAAGCTGCACGCCATCGTCGGCGCCGACCAACTGGCGGTGAACAGTGCGCATCACCAGGCGGCGAGGGACGTGCCGCTAGCGCTGCGGATCAGCGCGATTGCCGACGACGGGGTGATCGAGGCGATCGAGACGCCCGACAGGCATTTCTGCATCGGCGTGCAGTGGCATCCCGAGTTCAACCTATCAGCCGGCGATCGCCGGCTGTTCGAGGCGCTGGTCGATGCCGCGCATCCCTGAGACGGCGATCCCCGGCGGCGGCGAGCGCGTTGCCAAGGTGATCGCGCGCGCCGGGCTGTGCTCGCGGCGCGAAGCGGAGCAGTGGATCGAAGCCGGCCGCATCACCATCAACGGCCGGCCGCTGACCAGCCCGGCAGTGAACGTCGCCGCCGGCGATGTGGTGACGGTGGACGGCTCACCGCTGCCTGAGCGCACCCGCCTGCGGCTCTGGCGCTACCACAAGCCACCCGGCCTGATGACCACTCACAGCGATCCGCAGGGACGGCCGACGGTATTCGAGCGGCTTCCCGAGGACATGGGCCGGGTGATCTCGATCGGCCGGCTCGACCTGCCGTCGGAAGGACTGCTGCTGCTGACCAACGACGGCAGCCTTGCCCGCCATCTGGAGTTGCCGTCCACCGGCTGGCGGCGTCGCTACCGGGTGCGAGTGCACGGCACCATCGAGCCGGCCGCCCTCGCCGGCCTTGCGGCGGGGATCACCATCGAGGGGATCCGTTACGGCGCCATCGAGGCGGCGGTGGAGCGGGTGCAGGGCAGCAATGCCTGGCTGTCGGTGGCGCTGCACGAGGGCAAGAACCGCGAGATTCGCAAAGTCCTGCAGGCGCTGCGCCTCGACGTCGGCCGGCTGATCCGCATCTCCTACGGCCCTTTCCAGCTCGGCAGCCTCGTCCGCGGCGGGGTCGAGGAGGTGCAGGGCAAGGTGCTGCGCGAACAGCTTGGCAAGAACTGGCGATGATACGGATCATCGCCGGCAAGCACCGCGGCCGCGCGCTGAAGGTGCCGGCGGCGGGCGTGCGCCCGACCGCCGAGCGGGCGCGCGAGGCGTTGTTCAACATCCTCGATCATGGCATCGCGTGGCCGGGCTTCTGCGGCGCAACCGTCTTCGATGTCTTCGCCGGCAGCGGCGCCTGCGGCCTTGAGGCGCTGTCGCGCGGTGCGGCTCATGCCGCCTTCATCGATCATGACGGCGCGGCGCTGCAGACCATCCGCCGCAACGCCGCTGCCATGGGAGAGGCGCGCACCGTGACGATGCTGAAGCTGGACGCCACCCGCCTGCCATCGCCGCCGGCGACGGCGAACGCACCCGGCGTCGCCGCGTTCCTCGATCCGCCCTACGAGAGCGGGCTGGCAACCCCGGCGCTGCACGTAATGGCGATGCGGCACTGGCTGGCGGAAGGCGCCATTGCCGTCACCGAGGTGGCGGCGCGTGAGCCACTTATCCTGCCGCCCGAGTACACCCTGCTCGACGAGCGCGTCTACGGCGCGGCGCGGCTGGTGTTCGTCCGGCTTGGCTATGCGGCGATAGCTACCAGCGCAGGGTCAGACGGCCGCGATTGACCTCGTAGCCGCGCAGCCGGGCGAGAAAGCTCGCTCCCAGCAGCGAGACGTCCATGTCGAGGGCGCTCACCGAGGCACGGACGTTGCGGACAACGAGATCGCCTATGCGCACTTCCGCCAGCGTCACCGGCGCGGTGCGGACGGTCCCGCCGGGGGTGCTGTAGATCTCGGTGAAGTCACGATCCTTCGGCTGCAGCCCCAGCCGCTTGGCATCGCCGGCACTCAACACCACGTGGCTGGCGCCGCTGTCGATGAGGAAGCGGACCTTCTCGCCGTTGACGCTGGCGGCGACCAGGAAGTGGCCGCGGGCATCGGCCTTGAGGGTGACTGCGCCCGGGGCGCTCTCGATTGGCGGTTCTTCCAGGCTTGCCGGCACGAACGCCAGCAACTGCTCGAGCGTCGCGCGGTCGCCGAGCACGACGAGGCAGATCAGACCGGCGAGGGCGAGGTTGAGGAGGATCCGCAGCATCGGCGGTCGGACCTCTCCTCAGGTGCGGCCGAACAGCTTCTCGATGTCCGCACGCTTCAGCTCGATCCACGTCGGACGGCCGTGGCTGCACTGGCCGGAGAAGGGCGTTGCTTCCATCTGCCGCAACAATGCGTTCATCTCCTCGATGCCGAGCTTCCGGCCGGCGCGCACGCTGCCGTGGCAGGCCATGGTGGCGCAGACGGCGCCGATACGCTCGCGCAGCGCGAGCGCATCGTCCATAGTCGCCAGATCCTCGGCAAGATCGCGGATCAGGCTGGCGATGTCGGCATCACCGAGCAACGCCGGCACCTCGCGCACGACGACGGTGCCGCCGCCGAACGATTCGACAACAAGGCCGAAGTCGGCCAGTTCCGCCGCTCGCGCGGTGATGCGGGCCGCCGCCTGCCCTTCCAGCTCGACCACCTCCGGCAGCAGCAGCCCCTGGCGGGCAATGCCGCCGGCGCGCAGTGCCCGCATCAGCCGCTCCTGGGTCAGCCGCTCGTGGGCGGCGTGCTGATCGACGATGACGATGCCATCGGCGGTCTGCGCGATGATGTACGTGGCGTGCAGTTGCGCCCGGGCGAAACCGAGCGGCGGCGTCTCCGCCGGCGGCGGCCCGGCAGCGGCGGCTAGCGCCTCGGCCGCCGGTCCGTCCGAGGAACCGACCGTGAACGGGACAGCCTCCTCGGCCAGCCCGTCGGAGCGGGCGAAGGGACCTGACTCCGCCGGATCCAGCGCCGGCAACGGCAGCGCAAAGCCCGTGGCTGACGACACCCTGCCCGGACCACCGGCGGCGGGACGGGCGAACGCCGGCGGCCAGCCCGTCGCAGGCACCGCCACCCGGTGGCCAGCCTGCGCCAGCGCACTTTTCAGCGCGCCGACGATCAAGCCGCGCACCAGGGCGGCATCGCGGAAGCGCACCTCGGTCTTCATCGGATGGACGTTAACGTCGACCACCTCGGCCGGCAGCTCCAGGAACAACGCCACCAGCGGGTGGCGGTCGTGGGCGATCAGGTCGTGGTAGGCGCCGCGCACCGCGCCGTGCAGAAGCCGGTCACGAACCGGCCGGCCGTTGACGAACAGGAACTGCTGCGCCGAGGTGCGCCGGTGCAGCGTCGGCAGTCCCGCCCGCCCGCTCAGCCGCAGCCCCTCGCGCTCTGCCTCCACCGCCACCGAGTGCTCGCCGAAGTCGCGGCCGAGGATGGCGGCGAGGCGTTGGCGGCGCGCCGCCTCGGCGTCGCCCGAGAGCACCGCCGGCCACGACAGCAGCGTCCGGCCGTCCTCGCTGAGCGAGAAGGCGACCGCCGGACGCGCCATGGCGAGACGCTGCACCGCCTCGCAGATGTGCGCAACCTCGGTCTGCCGGCTCTTCAGGAACTTCAGCCGCGCCGGCGTGGCGAAGAACAGGTCGCGAACCTCGATGCGGGTGCCGGGGGGATGCGCCGCCGGACGGACGGCCGCAACGCTGCCGCCGCGCACCGCCACCGACCACGCCGATGCGGCGCCCGCCGGGCGGCTGGTCACCGTCAACCGGGCGACCGCGCCGATCGAGGGCAGGGCTTCGCCGCGGAAGCCAAGGGTATCGATCCGGCCGAGGTCGTCGTCCGGGAGCTTCGAGGTGGCGTGGCGCTCCACGCTCAGCGCCAACTCGTCGGCATCCATGCCGCAGCCATCGTCGGCGACGGCGATCAGCGTGCGGCCGCCGTCGCCAAGGACGACATCGATGCGGCCGGCCCCGGCATCAAGGCTGTTCTCCACCAGCTCCTTGACCGCCGAGGCCGGCCGCTCGACGACCTCGCCGGCGGCGATGCGGTTGACGACGGTCTCGGGGAG
>JAEULG010000172.1 GCA_016793875.1 Rhodospirillales bacterium
ACAGCCATCGCCATCATCTACTCGCCTTGGGGCAAGAGATCCGGGGCCCACCTCAACCCCGCCGTGACCCTGACCTTCCTTCGCCTTGGCAAGATCAAGCCGCTCGACGCGATATTCTACATCATCGCCCAATTTGTCGGCGGCGCTCTCGGGGTTTTCCTCGTCTGGGCTGTCCTCGGCAGCGCATTCGCCGAGCCGCCGGTCGACTTCGTCAACACCAGGCCGGGGGAGGCGGGGCTGCTCATCGCTTACATCACCGAAATGGGGATGGCCTTCGGTATTATGCTGATGGTGCTGATGGCGCTCGCCTCTGGGCGGCTGATGCGCTTCATCGGCCTCTTCGCCGGTCTGATGGTCGCCGCCTACATCGCGGAGCTGGCGCCATTGTCCGGCATGAGCATCAATCCCGCCCGCAGCTTCGCTTCGGCTCTACCGGGGTTTCTCTGGGATTATTTGTGGATCTACTTCACCGCGCCGGTGCTCGGCATGCAGCTGGCGGTGGAGGTGTTTCGCTTAGGCAAGCGCGGCCGTGAGACGTTCTGCGCCAAGCTTAATCACGACCCGGCATATCGCTGCATCCACTGCGGGTACGAGCCGACGAAGCACGCTGCGCAACGCCGCGGCGTGACCACTCTGGCGAAAACCTGAGCCAAGCGCGGAGATGCTAATCATGGGCGAGCTTTATGACGCGATCATCATTGGTTCCGGCGCCGGTGGGGCGGCGGTCGCTTACAAGCTGGTGCAACGCGGAAAGCGTGTTCTGCTGCTTGAGAAGGGCGCGTTTCTGCCGCGCGATCGGTCGACCCTCGACGTCAAGCAGGTGTTTAAGGAAGGTCGCTTCAAGAACCACGAACCGTGGGTCGATGGCTACAACAAAATGTTCATCCCCGGTGAATTCTACAATGTCGGTGGCAAGACCAAGTGGTACGGGGCGGCGCTGCTTCGCTTTGCCCCGCACGAGTTTCGGCCGGACGGGGCGCACCAGTGTCTGGGTTGGCCGATCGGCTATGACGACCTCGCCCCATACTACGACGAGGCGGAGCATCTTCTCAACGTCAACTGCTTTGATAACGAGCCCGAACTGCAGTCTTTGCTCGACAGCATTACTGCAGCCGACGGCGCCTGGAAGCCCCAGCCGCTGCCGCTTGGTCTCAAGCGGGAAATCCTGACCGACGAGGAGGAGGCGAAGCACTTTGACGGATATGCATCGGCGTGCGGCTACAAGTCGGATGCCGAGTGGAATCTGATCGACCCGATCCGCGGGGCGCCGAATTTCACGCTGCTCACCGACAAGCAGGTGGTCTCGCTGACCTACGAGGTGGAGGACCCGGCCGTGATCACGGGCGTTGTCTGCGCCGACGGCTCGAACTACGAGGCAAAGGCCATCGTGCTTGCCGCGGGTGCCATGACATCGCCGCGCATTCTGCAGGACCATATGACCGCCACCGGTCTCGACCGGTCGCTGCCGTCTGCCGCCGTCGTCGGCGCCAACTTCAAATTCCACATCAACAGCGCGCTGCTCGGATTCTCCCGGTTCAAAAACCGCGACGTGCTGCGCAAGACGGCGATCCTCTTGAACGAAGAGTTCCCGCACTCGACGGTGCAGTGCCTGGGCTGGATCGACGGTGACATCCTCGGTGCGCAGCTTCCGGCGGCGGTGCCGAAGTTCGTCTCCCGCGCCTTTGGCGAGCGGGCGATCGGTTTCTTCGTTACCACCGAAGATGGTTCCGATCTGGCCAACAGGATCGTCTCGTGCGGCCAGAGCGGTGGTCTGCCGATGATGAACTACGACCTCCGCCGCCTGAAGCCGGCCGATAAGGAGCACAGGCGTCTGGTCCGCGCCTTCATGGCACGCCTGATCCGTGCGGGATTGGTCGGTGTCGATCGCTACATCGGCATGGCTGGCACTGCGCATGCCCTAGGCACCCTGGTGACCGGGACCGATCCCGAGACGTCGGTGACGGATGCCAACGGTCGGGTGCACGGGACTCGGGGGCTGTACGTGGGCGACGGCAGCGTGCTGCCGCGATCGTCCCGGGTCAACCCGGCGCTGACGATCTATGCGTGGGGGCTACGCCTCGGTGATCACCTGGCAGCGGCTTGGGATTAGCGCGTCGTCCGCTCGCACTCTTTCTGTGGACTGGGGAACGATCACTGAAGCGAATGGCCTGCTCAGAGCACAGCCGCCGGAGCGACGAAAGCCGCGGTCGATCCCCGCGTGCGAGCTTGCGTATTGACGAACAGAAACTCGTAGACGCCGCGCTCGGCCAATACTTCCGTGGCCAGGTTCTCGAAGCCGAACAGACCCATCTTGACGTACATGGTCTGCGGCACCAAGAAAGGCCGTTCCGGATCCTCGCCCGGGACTGGACCAATGCTCCACGAGTCGGTGCCGAGCGCTGCGATCCGCCGCTCGTAGAGCCAGCGAACCAGCGCGAGGCCGGGCCCAGGCTCGCCAGAGAGAAACCGGCCGTTGTCCTTTCCCCACAAGCCGCCCCAGCCGGTGTGGAGCAGGACAACATCTCCGGTGCCGAGCTTCACCTTCTCCCGCGCGATCGCCGCCTCAACGTCGGCAATCGTGATCACGTATCCGGCTTCAAGGCGTTCCAAGCCCTTTAACTTCGCCACGTCCACCAGCACACCGCGCGCGACGATCGGCGGAATGGTCTCGGTGCCGAAGCGGTTGAGTCCCCAGCTCTCGACCACGTCCCTCACCTGCCAGCCGTTGTAGAAGCGATCGCCGATCTGGATGTGCCCGATCGAATCGAGCTGAGTCCCGACCTGGAATGTGCCAGCCTGAATCTCGGTGATCCAATTGATCTCCTCCTTGCCCCACCCCTTGCCGTGGGCATCGGACCGGCGGAGATTGGTAACATGCGGCGAGAGATCCACGGTCTGCCGCCAGTACCGGCCGGGAAAGACCGGAATGTTTTCA
Source organism: Rhodospirillales bacterium (assembly GCA_016793875.1). Taxonomy (GTDB): domain Bacteria; phylum Pseudomonadota; class Alphaproteobacteria; order Rhodospirillales; family Defluviicoccaceae; genus Defluviicoccus. The sequence goes on from JAEULG010000172.1 coordinate 2,936, forward strand.
TCGATGATCCGGCCCAGGCTCACTCTCTCACCCGTTCGGACCAGACGCACCGCCGCCGCGACGAGTTCGGGCGTCAGCTCGTTAAGTGAACCGATCTGGTCATTGGCACCATAGCGGCTTGGCCACCAGGGTGCCTCGCCCTCCGGCAGCGCGCTCACGTCTGCGCGCGAGTCTGAGGGCTTCACTCCGCTCGCTTCTTGGTCCGACGCCCGGAGCGGGCTGACAAACGCTGTTAAGAATGCAATGGCAAAAAGCCAGTGGCCTTTCTGTGCGAATCGCATTGCGAGCGCCATGACGGTTCTCCTAACTCTGTCGGCGTAGAGTTCCGGCCCATTGCGATCGCCGGCGGCGATATGCCCGGCAACGTCTTCCAATCCAGCTCGAGGGCTCTTCGCTGAAGTTGACATAGAGTTTGCCATCTACGATGCGCCGGGCGAGGGGCGAGCCAGCGGCCTTGTAGCCTGTGAGGCTGCATGCGCGCGGTAGCCGTAGCGAGGAGCAAAACTTTCCAGGTTCGCGGCAAAGGCGTCGCGATTTGGCCTCACTGCTGAACAGCCATGCGGCACCGCTCCAGAAGAAGTCGCCGCAAAGCCGATTACCCGGGCGGCGGTGTGTCTGGCCGACGATCCCTGGAACGGCCCATCGCCGCTACCGTGGTTCAGCGAGGCCGTCGGTTGCGTTGCGATCGCGAGGCGCATAGCGATTAGGGGGCCGAACATATCAGCCTCCCGTCTCGAATCCCGGATAAAGCGTCATACCACCGTCGACGTAGATGGTGGCTCCGGTGATGTAGTCGGAGTCATCGGAGGCGAGCCAGACGGCGGCGCGGGCGATGTCGTCGACTTCGCCGATGCGCTTGTAGGGAACAAGCCTCATCAGCTCGGTATAGGCCTCCATCGTGCTCCACGCCTGCATGTTAATGGGCGTCCGGACAGCGCCAGGAGAAATGGCATTGACGCGGATGCGCCATGGGGCGACCTCCTGCGCGAGGCTCTTCATCATCATCGCGACGCCGCCCTTCGACGCCGCATAGTTGACGTGCCCGGCCCACGGGATGACGTCGTGCACCGAACTGATGCAGATGATCTTACCGGCGGAACACGTAACTGCAGGCTGTGCGCCGCGGCGTTTGAATTCGCGCACGACCTCACGGGCACAAAGGAATTGCCCGGTTAGGTTTACGTTTATCACCTTGTTCCACTGTGCCAGCGTCATCTCCTCGAACGGCGCGTCCTGCTGTAGCCCGGCGTTGTTGACAAGGATGTCGACGGTACCGAACTCCCGGCGCATCCGGTCGAACATCTGCCGTACGTCGTCCTCGTCGGAAACGTCACACCGATGGGCGTAGCTCTTGCCGCCGCCGCAGCGCATGATTTCCTCGACGACGGCCTCCGCGTCGGAGGTCCCGCTGACGTAATTGACCACCACGTCAGCGCCGGCATGCCCAAGGCCGATGGCGATTCCCTTGCCGATCCCCGAACTGGCGCCGGTGACCAGTGCCTTCTGTCCCTTCAGCTTCTTCTCGATGGGGCAGGCCGGCATCACGACCGGCGGCAGCGTCGGGTCGTGCATCAACGAGAAATCGCCATCACTCATGAAAGGCCCTCCTTCGCTCACAGCTTGCAGGGAAATCGGCGCTCTGCGACCTGTCGCGTTCCCTAGCGGAAGCAGAATCGCTCGGCGGCCGCTCGAATGAAAATAGCCAGTGACTTTCA
>JAEULG010000190.1 GCA_016793875.1 Rhodospirillales bacterium
CGCGACGGCCAGGTCGGCGATGGTCGAATCCTCGGTTTCGCCCGAGCGATGCGACATGACCGAGGTATAGCCCGCCCGGTGCGCCATCTCGACCGCTTCCAGCGTTTCCGACAGCGTGCCGATCTGGTTGACCTTCACGAGGATCGAGTTGGCGAGGCCCTTTTGGATGCCCATCGCCAGACGCTTCGGGTTGGTCACGAACAGATCGTCGCCGACCAGCTGCACCTTGCCGCCGACCGTTTCGGTCAGCGCCTTCCAGCCGTCGAAATCGTCCTCGGCCATGCCGTCTTCGATCGACACGATCGGATAGCGCGACACGAGATCGGCGTAGAACTTGACCATGCCGGCGGCGTCGAGCGTCTTGCCCTCGCCTTCCATCTCGTATTTGCCGTTCTTGAAGAACTCGGTCGAGGCGCTGTCGAGGCCGAGCATCACGTCCACGCCCGGCTTATAGCCCGCCGCTTCGATCGACTTGGCGATGAAGCCGAGCGCTTCGTCGGCCGATTTCAAATTCGGCGCGAAGCCGCCTTCGTCGCCCACATTCGGTGCGTAGCCCGCATCCGACAGACGCTTCTTGAGCGCGTGGAAGATTTCGGCACCCATCCGCACCGCTTCGGCCAGCGTCTTGGCGCCGACGGGCAGGATCATGAATTCCTGGAAGTCGATCGGGTTATCGGCATGGGCGCCACCGTTGATGATGTTCATCATCGGGACGGGCAGCACATGGGCGCGCGCGCCGCCGACATAGCGATAAAGCGGCAGGCCCCGCGACGACGCGGCGGCCTTGGCGACGGCGAGCGACGTGCCGAGCAGCGCGTTCGCCCCCAAGCGCGCCTTGTTCGGCGTGCCGTCGAGATCGATCAGGATGCGGTCGATCTTCAACTGGTCTTCGGCGTCGAGACCGGAGATCGCATCGAAGATTTCGGTGTTCACGGCGCTGATCGCCTTCGTCACACCCTTGCCGAGATAGCGCTTCTTGTCGCCGTCGCGCAGCTCCACCGCCTCGTGCGCGCCGGTCGAAGCGCCGGACGGCACCGCGGCGCGGCCCATCGCACCGGTCTCCAGCGTCACGTCGACTTCCACGGTGGGATTACCACGGCTGTCGAGTATCTCGCGCGCCGTCACATCGATGATTTCGCTCATGGAAGCTCCTGTCCCCTCGGAGGCACTGAATGCCGGTTGCTGTGGTCCGCTCTATGGGCTCCAGCGCCCGCGGACGCGGGCCACACACATACCCCCGAGGCTGATGGGTGGCAAGCAGCCCCGCGCCACGCCGTCGAACACCGGTGACCGGAATGCAGGCGACGAGCGGGTCGCAGTCCGACGATCGCCTCGGCGGAGAACCTGCCAAGGCCGCGCGCTCATGGGCGGTTTGCGTCAGACTTCAGAGGTACGCCTCGTCAGCGGGAAAGCAGGCGCGCCGGTTAACCCGGCACGCCGCCGTTCCACCAACCGCATCCATGTGAACCAACTCTCGCTAGCAGCTGCTCTTCGGGCAGGTCGAGGCGTTGGCAGTCGCCTTGGCAGCCTGATACTTCTTCATTGCCGCCTCGAAGCAGTTCTGCCGCTGGTCAGTGTTTTGCTGCCGCTCGCAAGCCGCCATGCTATCGCTGTAGGTCTTTTCTGCGGCCGAATCCGAGCTCGAACACGCCACCACGGCGACGAGGCTGCCCAGGATGGCGATGGTCCTGGCTGAATGCGCGAAAGTCGTCAACATGCCGACGCTCCCTTCCCTGTTCATCCCCTGGTCAAGAGGCGGTGTAATGCCCGTGGGTATAGTACGCAGCCTCGCCGGGACGGTGTGTTGTGGCGACTGTATGACAACCGGCCTTTCCTCACAATAATGCTTCGTCGATCGGCCTTGTTTCAACCTGCTACAGTGCGGGCCGGCGAAGGAGCGCGATAGCGATGGCGTTACAGGGAGATGAAGGCATGCAACAGGGCCATCTGCTCGGCCGGGTATTGCTGCGTTTCGGCGAAGGGAAAGCGGCCGACGACACCGTCAGCCAGCTCTCCGCTGCGGTGTTCGATGCGAAAGGCGGCCTGTGGCTCGCCGGCGATGAACTGGAAGAGGGCCGGGTCACCCTATCGCGGCTGCAGCCGGAGGGGCCTGGCGGCTACGGCAATCGGCAGCGTTTCGAGCTACGCGACTTCATCGACCTGCCGGCCAGCGGCGAGGACGAGGACGAGGCCGACATCGAGGGCCTCGATGTCGCCGGGCCTTACCTGTGGTTTACCGGCTCGCACTCCAGCAAGCGGTCGCAGCCGAAGGGCAAGGATCCCAGCAAGGATGTGGAGCGCTTGGCCCGCGTTACCGTCGAGGCCAACCGCTTCCTTCTCGGCCGCGTCCCGCTGACCGGCGGCAGGCTCGCGCGCTCGGCCCCAGACCCCGATCGTCCCGACCGCCCGCTGGCCGCCGCGCGCCTTGCCGACGGAGACGGCGGTAATGCGCTTGTCGAAGCGCTGCGCGGCGATGCGCACCTCGGTCCCTTCCTGCAAACCGTCCACGGCAACGCGGTGTTGCCGCTCGCCGGCAAGGAGAACGGCTTCGACATCGAGGGGCTGGCGGTGATGGACCGGCGGCTCTATCTCGGCCTGCGCGGACCGGTGCTGCGCGGCTGGGCGATGCTGTTGGAGATCGAGCCGCAGGATACGGCGCCGGGCCGGCTCGGCCTTGCCCGCCTGGACGATAAGGACCGGCGCTATCGCAAGCACTTCCTCAAGCTCGACGGCCTCGGCATCCGTGAACTTGCCGCCGATGGCGATGACCTGTTGATCCTTGCCGGACCGACCATGATGCTGCGCGGCCAGATGCGGGTCTACCGGCTGCGCAATGTCGCAAGCCTTGCCGCCGACAGCCTCACGCCTGCCGGTGATGCGCGGCTTGTCCCGCTGTTCGACCTTCCCACCGTGGCGGACGGCGACAATGCCGAGGGCTTTACCCGATACGACCAGGCGGGGGGGGCGGGACTGCTGGTGGTCTACGACACGCCGGCAGCGGAGCGGCGGCCGGCGCCGGGAGAGGTGTTCGCCGACGTTTTCCGGCTGCAGGAATGAGCGCGATGCCCAGCCCCTTCGGTCCCGGCGCCCCACCGACACCCCTCACGACCACGACGACGCCGCCTTGAGCAGCGCCGCCGGCGGTGGCGGCAGGGGCTCCGCGACGGGCTCCGGCACCAGATACCAGGCCGCGGCGTTGTCATCGATCATCCGGCGGCCACCCACCCAGTAGCAGACCTTGTAGCGAACGACGGCGCCGCGTGGGACGGCGTGGGAGGCTGCCCAGCGACGGTCTCCGGGCACGATCGCCACCGGTCGCAGCCCGAGCTCGTGGCGCCGGCTGGGGTCGCCGAGGACGAGAAAGGGAACGCTCACCGCCTCGATGCCGGCGGCCGCATCGAGACCGATCTCGAAAAGATCGGCGGCTTCGCCCGGACGGCGGGTCACCGTCGCGTGTAAGTTGTCGATGTCACGGCTGGCAAAGCCGAAGCGGAAATTAGCGCCGTAATCGCTGTCGTAATGCGCCGTCCCGCCGACGGCGGCGAAGGAGAACCAGACCACGAGTTGCTCCGCGTCCGCCGGAACATCGACGTCGGCCCACAGCATCGAGCCCTGGCCGGTCGGATCGATATCGGGACAGGCGACGACGCCTGCGGGCGATTGCAGCACGACCTCGGCCGGCGGCGCCCTGTCGTGGAATTGCAGGTGGGCGAGGACCGGCCGCGCCGGATCACCGAAGCGGTAGGGCTCGTCAGCCGGCACGATGCGCAGCGGATCGTAACGCAGCAGCAGCGGCTGGCCGCGCCGCAGGTCGCCGGTGACCAGCTCGTGGAAGTCGCAGGTGAAGGCGATCGTGGCGGGCTTGCCGCACCACAGGCGCTCGACCATGGCTTCGATCTCCTTCAGACGGGTTGCGGTCCGACGTCGATGGTCAGCTCGGCGCGGTCAAAAACCTTGACGGTGAGAACCCGGCTGTCTCGGTCCCACAGGCAAGCATCGGCCGTGGCGTCGTCGAGCGCCGCGGCGGAGGCTGCCGGTGGCAGGTGGTTTCCGTCCACATCGACGGCGAGAGGAGCGGCGATGCCGGAAAGGCGGACAAGCAGGAACCGCTCGGCGGGTGCATAGCCGTCGTTCAGGCGCTGCAGCCGGATCCGCCGGCCGCCGGCGACCGCCGCATGGCTGATCCGGGTGGTGCGATACGCGCCGTCCCGCTCGGCACGGGTACTGATGCCGTCGTCCTGGTAGAGGAGATAGTCGGCGTCCGGACCGGGGTAGATGCAGACCACCAGCGGATTCTCGGCCAACTCGCCGACATACTGCTCGCCTTTCGATCGCAGCGGGATGATCGCGCCAGCGCGGATGAAGACCGGCACCTGATCGAGCCCGGCCGGCACACCGGAGAGGAGCTGGCCGCCCCGCACCGGCTCGCCGAGGATGGAACCTTCACCGTCGTCGAAGACGAACCAGTCGCTGCCGGCCGGAAGGTAGACGTCGCGGACGGCCGAGCCGCCCGCCGCGCCGGGAAAGAGGATCGGCGCCACCAGCAGATCGCGGCCGACGAAGAACTGATCATCCAGGTGGGAATAGACCGCCAAGTCGTCCGGATCGTTCAGGAACAGCGCCCGGGCGATCGGCATGCCGGTCTGCGTCCACTCGTACATGGCGTCGTAGAAGAGTTGCAGCAGCCGGTAGCGCCGCTCGATGGCGGCGCGGCAGACGTCGGCGACCGCGCCGCCATAGGCGTAGACCTCCTGGTACTCCTTGTCGTAGCCAAGGTAGTGGTTGCGGAACCACGGCAGGTAGGAGCCGGCCTGCATCCAGCGCACGAACAGCTCGGGATCGGTAATGCCGCCGATCACCCGGCCGTCGCGGACCACCGATGCCGAGGTCGAACCCTCGGGCACCGGCCCCGGTGCAAAGCCGCCGACATCGGCGCCGGAGAGGGGGATGCCGGAAAGGCCGATGTTGAGGATCTGCGGCAGCGTGATTCGCAGGAAATCCCAGCTCGACGCGTTATCGCCGGTCCACAGCGCGGCGTAGCGCTGCAGCCCGGCGTAGCCACCGCGGGCGAGAATGAACGGCCGCACCTCCGGCCGCAGTGACCGCATGCCCTCATAGGTCGCCTGCGCCAGGCACTGGGCGTAGGCATTGTGGCAGACGCCGTGGGGGACGTAGGTCCCGCGGTCGGCGGTCATCAGGTCGAGCGGCAGGGTACCGGCCGGCGTGTCGGCGGAGATGGCTGCGGCGGGGCACATCATGTCCTGCCAGATCATGTCGATGCCCAAATCATTGAGCAGATGCGCGTAGAGGCTCGACCACAGCGCCTGCACCTCGCGACGGCCAATGTCGGGGTAGTTCATCGTCGCCCCGAGCGGCGTGACGCCGTCGCGGTTCGGCACCAGCGGCGGGTAAGAATAGGTGTTGTAGCCACGATCAGCGCCGTAGGAGACGCCAGCCGAGAACAATTCGGCGGTCGCTTGCTGACCGCCGCCGGCGCGCACGTCGTAGAGCAGGGCGCCGGCGGCGAGCAGCTGCTGGCGCTGGGCGAACGGCACCATCTCGCCGCGCTCATCCAGCGGATTGGTGGTGACCAGCGGGGTGACGACGGTCGAGCACTTGAACCCCGCGGCATGCAGACCTGCCATCATGCCGGCGGCATCCGGGAACTTCATCTCGCTGTGAGTGAAGATGCGGTAGTTGTTTTGGAAGTCGATATCGATGTGCAGGCCGTCGATGGGAATCCGCGCCTCGCGATGGCTCCGCGCCACCCGCTCCAGACGTTCCCGGTCGAAATACCCGTAGCACCCCTGGTGGTAACCGAAGGCGTAGCGGGGCGGCATGGCACTGCGGCCGGTGAGCTCGGTGAACTCGCGGACGATGTCTGCCGGCTTGTCGCCGACGAAGAGGTAGTAGTCGAGCTCGCCGTAGAGCGCACCGAAGCTGTAGGAGCCGCCGCCGTCCAGACCGAAGAACGACTGCGAGACGTTGTCGAGGAAAAGGCCGTAGCAGTAGGGTGGCCCGGGGTCGGCGCCACCCGGCGCGGGATTAATCTCGATCAGTAGCGGGATCGAGGCGTAGAGCGGCTCGGCGCCGTTGAGCGGGCCGCCGTCCTCTCCCGGCGGGACCGGCGCCCGGGCATAGATGAAGTTGTCGAAGTTGAAATTGCTCAGCGCGCCGCCGTTCTTCAGCAGCCGCGCGCCGGTCTTCTCGCCGAAGCCACAGTAGAGCGCGGCGGATGGCTGCAGCTTGAAGCCGGCGATGCCGTGCTCGCCAGGGCGATAGACGAGGCCACGGCCGGGCCGGTCGGCGCAGATGAGCTGGCTGCCGCGGAAGAGGCGCAGGCAGTAGTCCTGCAGATCAATCTCGACCCGCATCGTGCCGACCTCGACGCAGAGCCGTTCCGCCGAGTTCTCGACGATCCGCGCCGGGACCGGACCCGGCGCCCGGCCGACAATGGCATGAGAGATGCCAGTCGGGATGTCGGCATCGGGTCGCGGGTTGAACCGCACGCGGATGCAGGCGGGTGATACGACGGCGAGGCGGACGGCAAGCGGCGCATCGCGCAGCGTCAGCAGGAACTCTCCTTCCGCCTCCTCGCGAACGGCAGCGATGGGGCCAACGGGAACCCAGGGATCGCGGTCAGGCGTAAACGCATCGCTGGTCACGTAGGCGATCGGCATGCAAG
>JAEULG010000200.1 GCA_016793875.1 Rhodospirillales bacterium
AGATCGCCGGCTCGCCGGCTGGTCACGGCGGAAGAGGTGGGCATGGCGACGGCGGCGCTTGCCTGCGACTTCGCCGGCATTGTCACCGGCGAGACCCTCTACATGGACGGCGGCTACAACATCATGGCGGGGTGAGTCACCGGCCGAGGGCAGTGCGGGCTACTGCCGGCTCGCACCCGCTCCGCCGCTCCTGTCGGGTTGCGCTTGCGTCATACCGCTGGTATCCCCGCAGCCATCAGTCAACGTCGTATCGGGCGACGTTCGCATTCCAGTGACCGGCGGCGCGGGAGACCTCCGCCGTGCCGACGAGAGCCACATGGTCCGTTCCATCGGCTGCCAAGAAGGCGTAGCCACCACGGTCGAACCTCTGGGGTGAGATTTTCCAGCGGAGCGCACCGTCGCGCGCGTAGGAAGACATGATCGTCTCGCCAGCCTCAGAGCCGCTGACCAGCACGTGGCCGGCGGTGTCGATTGCGACGCTCCAGGCGTCGTCATAGGCGGTTTCGCCACCGAAGCCACGTCGCCACAGCTCAGCGCCGCTGCCCGAAAATGCCGCGACGAAGCCCCCGTAGAACCCTGCCGTCGGGTTGGGTTGCGAGCCACCAAGGAACAGCCTGCCTGTCTCGTCGATCGCGATGCCGTTGGCGAGCTGGTCGCCCGAGATCATCTGCTGCTTGACCCATCGAGTCGTTCCGTCGGGCGCCAGGCGCGCGATGAACGTGTCTTGCGTGCCGAAATTGGGGCCCAACACGGCGTTTGCCGTATAGCCTGCCACGAAGATATCTCCGGCGGCATTGGTCGTAACCGCCGTCGCTTCCTCGCTCCCCGTGAGGTCGAAGGTGCGGCGCCATGTCTCGGTCCCATCGGCAGCATACTTGATGATGATGGCATCGCCGGTCTCACAGCAGGGGCCGGCGCGGTCCGTCACCCCCACCACGATGATGTTGCCGGCGCTATCGGCGGCAACAGCGTCGGCGGTATCACCGTATGCGGCGCCGAACTGGCGCTTCCATTGCACCTTGCCGTCGGCCGCGTACTTCACGATGAAGCCGTCGAGCAGGCCGCGGTTGGGCCCTCCGACTGCACCGTTCGTCTCGCCGACGGCGATGACGTTGTCAGCGAAGTCCGTCGCAAGGCCCCGCAGTCGTTCAGAACGGGCAGGTCCTGGCTGGCGACGCCATAAAATCTCGCCGTCGGGCGAGTACTTGATGACGAACGCGTCGGTGCCGTTGTTGTCCCGGCGTCCGATCGAGCCAAAGGTTTGCCCGCCGACGAGGATGTTGCCTAAGGTATCGATGGCAACGGCATCGCCAGTGTCCCGCTTCACCGATCCTGGGTAGTGCTGCCACAGCAGCGTCGGCTGCGGATCGGCGTATGCCGGAGCCAGGGAGAGCACGGCGAGAAAGGCGCCAACTGTAAAAGACCTCCGCCAGCGAGCGGCGGCGGTCAAAGCGAAAAGCTGCCCCGCGACAGTCATGGTCTGCGTACCTCCCAACGTTCCTTGCCGGAAAGGCAAAACGGTTCTTGATGCCCCAATTATGGCATGAACGTCGGGTTCGGTCAGCAATGCTGGCGCATAGACCCCCATTGTTCTCGACCCGCTGAGAACAAACAGGGAAAACAAAAGCAGTTGTTATGGCGATAGCGCCGGACTCAGCGGCTTGCTCCTGGCCGGCGTCTTGCCGCGGTGCCCCCTTAGCGGCTCAGTTCAAACTTCCTAGAGAACGGATTCAACCCACTCGAACAGCTTGCCCTTGGCCAGCGCGCCGATGCGGGTGGCGGCGACCTGGCCGTCCTTGAACAGCATCAGCGTCGGGATGCCGCGCACGCCATACTTCGACGGCGTCATCGGGTTCTCGTCGATGTTCAGCTTGGCTACGGTGACGCGCTCGCCGAACTCGCTGTCGAGGGCCTCGAGCGCCGGAGCGATCTGCTTGCACGGCCCGCACCACTCGGCCCAGAAGTCCACCAGCACCGGGTTTTTCGCCTTCAGGACGTCGGTGGCGAAAGAGTCGTCGGTGATG
>JAEULG010000235.1 GCA_016793875.1 Rhodospirillales bacterium
CGCACCGGCGCGCAGCGGCCGCGCCGTCCGCCTGCGCCGGTAGTTGTGGTAAATCTGCCAACCCGGCGCGCGTTTCAAGGTGGCAGGCAGCGGATGCGCGACTGCATGCCGTCGGCAGCCGGGCGATCCGGCAGGCCGTAACGGACGGGACGCATGAGCAGACCCCGAAGTGAAGATGCGGACGCCGATCCGCCTAAAGAAAATTCGAATTGCGCGCAAAGCCTTATATGCCGTCGGTTCCGGTTTGATCAGCATGTTGTAGGTGGCGGGGGGGTGGCGACGGCGATGGCGAGCAGGGAGCGGAAGGCGGCGCGTCTGGTGCGGCGGGGATTGAAGCGGAAGGTGAACTGGCGGCGATCTGAAGTATTCGTCCACCTCAATTATGCGAGCCCGCTCCAATCAAGCGCCTGAGCCTCAAGTCAAATAAGGATTCTGTCGAGTGGTCAGAGGATATGCGCCGGATCGCTCTCCGCCAGGGCGTCCGCGACCAGCGCGGTGTCGGCTTCGGGACGGGCGGCAAGGCCGAGGCCGCTGCTGCGGCCGTAGCATTCGAGGCCGTCCGTGCCGGTCCGCACAAAGCCGGCGGAGAGGACGGGCATCGGCGCGAACAGAGCAGCCACCCAGCGGTGCATGAAACTGCGCGGGAACAGCACCGCTGCCGCGCCGCCCGGGGCGTCCAGCACGATGTATTTCACGGATCGTTCCGCGGCGGATCGGCGAGGTGTCGGTAAGCGCCGCGAAAGCGCAGCAGCGGCCCGCTGTTGTCGCCGAGGCTCATCCGCTCCACCTCACCGACGACGATGTAGTGATCGCCCTCTTCATGAACACTGGTACGCCGGCACTCCAGCGTTGCCAGCGCACTGGCGAGGCGGAAGCAGCCGTTGCCGCCGATGGTGCCGCGCACGCTGACGAACTTGTCGCCCGCCTGCGAAGCGAACAGTTCGCAAAGCGACTCCTGTCCGGCGCCGAGCACGTTGACCGAGAAGTGCGGGGCCGCCAGCCACGAGGCGAGGCTGGTGCTGGTCTTGCCGATACAGAACAGCACCAGGGGCGGTATCAGCGACAGGGAGGCGAATGAACTGATGGTGACGCCGGCCGGCAGGCCATCGGCGTCCACGGTGGTGACGACACAGACACCGCTGGCGAAGCGCGACAGCGCTTCGCGGAAGTGGCCGGCATCGAGGCTCACGGCTGGCGAACGCCGCCCGGCGCTGCGCATGCGGCGAAGCGGATTAACAGGTGCATAACCCCTGTCTGTTAGCTTTGCGGGCGTCCGGCCCCGTGTGGCCGAACGGCGAGGCCTTGCGCAGGAGCGCCAGCCCGGCGGCTCGTAGTAAGGGGGTGCCCTCGTCTTCCGTCAAGCGGGAATGAACGCGGCGATGCTGTTCATCATCGGACTCGTCATCGTCTTCGGCAGCGTCGTCGGCGGCTACCTTGGCGGTGGCGGCCACCTCGCCGTGCTCTTCCAGCCGTTCGAGCTGGTCATCATTCTCGGCGCCGGCCTCGGCTCGTTCATCATTGCCAACCCGCTGCCGGTGGTGCTTGGCACGTTGCGATCGGTCGGCCCGCTGCTCAAGGGCGCGACCTTGAAGAAGCAGAGCTACATCGAGTTGCTGTCGATGCTGTTCGCCGTCTTCAAGCTGGCGAGGATGAAGGGTGATCTGGCATTGGAAAGCCATATCGATAGCCCCCGGGAAAGCCCGCTGTTCGCCGTCTACCCGGGGTTCCTGCGCAACCACCACGCCGTCGATTTCACCTGCGATAACCTGCGCATCTTCACCCTCGGCGGCGGCAATCCCCATGAGCTGGATGCGATCATGGACGTGGAGCTGGAAGCAATGCACGAGGAGCGGCATGCCATCACCGCGGCGATGACGACGGTGGGTGATGCCATGCCGGCGCTGGGTATCGTCGCGGCGGTGCTCGGCGTTATCCATACCATGGGATCCATCGCCGAGCCGCCGGAGGTGCTGGGGCACCTGATCGGCGCCGCCCTGGTCGGCACCTTCAGTGGCATCCTGCTCGCCTATGGGATGATCTCGCCGGTGGCGAAAGCCCTGGAGACGACCTTCGCTGCTGATGCCGCCTATCTCGCCTGTATCAAGACGGGTCTGATTGCCCATCTGCAGGGTTACGCGCCGCAGATTTCGGTCGAGTTCGCCCGCAAGACGATCAGCGGCGGGCTGAAGCCCACCTTCCAGGAGGTCGACGCGGCCCTACAGGCGGTCCAGCTTCCCTGACGGAGTTGATCGATGTCGCGGAAGCCGGGCGGGCCGATCGTGATCAAGCGGCGGAAGAAGGGGGAGCACGGCCACCACGGGGGCGCCTGGAAGGTGGCCTATGCCGACTTCGTTACGGCAATGATGGCCTTCTTCCTGCTTCTGTGGTTGCTTAACGCCGCAACCAAGGAGCAGCTTCGCGGCATCTCCGATTATTTCGCTCCAATCTCGACCAAGAGTTCGACCAGCGGCGGTAACGGCCTGCTGGCGGGGCGGACGATGTCGAAGAGCGGTGTCTTCGTCGATGACGTCCCCGGCTCGCCCGACAACGACCGGCGGCCGCCGGCGCAGGGCGGCGGGGAGGGCGATGATGCCGCTGTTGCCGAGGAGGAGCCGCCTCGCGGCATCTCTGATGCGGCGCTGGACGAGCTCTTGCGCAAGCGCGACGAGCAGCAGTTCCGCACCGCCGAGAAGCAGCTCCGCGAGGCCATCGCCGGTAGCCGGGAGTTGCAGGGGCTGGCGGGCAGCCTTATGATCGACGACCCTCCCGAGGGACTGCGTATCCAGATCATCGACCAGGCCGGCCTCGCGATGTTTCCACGCGGAGGGGCGGCGATGTTGCCCCACACCCGGCAGATGCTGGAGATGGTTGCCCGCGTCATCCAGACGATGCCGCAGGACATCGACATCACCGGCCATACCGATGCGACGCTCTATACCGGGGGTACCGACTATTCTAACTGGGAGCTGTCGGCCGACCGGGCCAACGCGGCGCGGCGCGCGCTCGAACAGTCCGGCGTCGCCGAGCGACGCATCGCGCGGGTCGTCGGCAAGGCCGCGACCGAGCCGCTCGTCGCCAATGATCCGGAGGCGCCCGGCAACCGGCGGCTATCGCTGGTAATGTTGCGCCGGACCGTCAGTGCGCCGCCGGCGAATCCCGCAAAGGCGGCAGCGGCGGCCGGTCCCAGCGCCGGTTTCGTGCGATAGACTGCGTCCGGACATTCGCAAAGCGCATGAAAAATGCTATCTTTTTGCAATCGATAAGCGGGAGAGGAAACGGGACCCTTTCATGAAACACCGGCTGATGCCGAGTGCCCGCTTCTTCTTTGTGACTGCGCCGCTGCCCTGTCCTTATCTGCCGGGAAGGTTCGAGAGGCGGCTCGTCACCGAACTGGCCGGGCGACAGACGACCGTTTTCCACGATACGCTGTCGCGCGCCGGTTTCCGGCGAAGCCACGGCATCGCCTACGTGCCGGTCTGCCGGGATTGCGACGCCTGCGCTGCGGTCCGCGTCCTGACCGGGTCGTTCCAGCCGAGCCGGACGCAGCGGCGGATTGCCGCCCGTAACACCGATCTGCTGGTTGTCGAGTGCCCGCCGCGCGCCACGCAGGAACAGTATGCGCTGTTCCGCGCCTACCAGCACGCCCGCCACGGCGGTGGCGAGATGTCCCGGATGGATTTCTGCGACTACCAGACGCTGGTCGAAGACACGCCGGTGGACACGATGATCGTCGAGATGCGGCGGTCCGACGGCACCCTGGTCGCGGCCTGCCTGACCGATCGCATGGCGGACGGTTATTCCGCTGTCTACAGCTTCTTCGACAGCGGTACGGAGCGGCGCAGTCTCGGCACCTTCATGATTCTCTGGCTGATCGAGCGCGCCCGGGCGCAGGACCTACCTTATATCTATCTCGGCTTCTGGGTCGCTGAATGCGCGAAGATGTCGTATAAGGCCAGCTTCCGGCCGATAGAAGCCTACACCGCCCAGGGGTGGGCCCCACTCGCCCTGAACCGGCCGCTGGTGCGCAAAGGTGCCGCCAGCGACTGATGCCGGCCCGCGCACGGTTGCACCAAAGCGTTGCCTTCGCTAAACGACCTCCAGCGGGTCGCAATCAGCCCTGAGACCTCTTCTGCCGGCGATCAACGATGGGCGGTGCGACCGGAGCATGCAGCCATGCGACGCCGAACGTTCCTGAAGAATGCGACGAGCGCTGGCGCCGGCGGTGTCGCGGCGGGTATCGCCGCGCCGGCGCTCGCGCAGGGCCGGTTGGAGTGGCGGCTGGTGACGACGTGGCCGAAGAACCTTCCCGGTCTCGGCACCGCGCCGGAACTGCTCGCGCAAATGATCGGCAAGGCTTCAGACGGCCGCCTGACGGTGCGTGTCTTTGGCAGCGGCGAGCTGGTCCCGCCGTTCGAGGCGCTCGACGCGGTCGCGACCGGTACGGTGGAGATGGGTCACGGCTCCCCCTTCTACTGGAAGGGCAGGATACCGGCAGTCCAGTTTCTCACTACCTTCCCGTTCGGCTTGCTCGCTGACGAACAGAACGCTTGGTATCAGCATGGCGGCGGCCTGAATCTGGCCGGCGATATCTATCGGCAGATGGGCTGCAAGTTCTTCCCCTGCGGCAACACCGGCCCGCAGATGGGCGGCTGGTTCAACCGGGAAATCAATGCCATCGGCGACTTCAAGGGGTTGAAGATGCGGATTCCCGGGCTTGGCGGCGCCGTGGTGAGCGCGGCCGGCGGCGAGGTCGTCACCCTGCCCGGCGCCGAGATTCCCAGCGCGCTGGAGTCGGGTGCCCTGGATGCGGCGGAATGGGTAGGCCCCTACAACGATCTCGCCTTCGGCCTCTACAAGAGTGCCAGGTACTACTACTACCCCGGTTGGCACGAGCCCGGATCGACGCTCGACTGTTTCATCAATGCAGCGGTATGGGAGAAGTTGCCATCCGACCTGCAGGCGATCGTCGAGCACGCCTGTGGTGCTGTCAACCAGATGGTGTTGAGCGAGTTCAACGCCCGTAACGGATCGTCGCTGCGGATCCTGCTCGACGACCACAAAGTGCAGCTCCGGCGCTTTCCTGACACGGTGCTGCAGGAACTCGGCAAGCTGTCGGGCGAAGTCCTCACCGATCTAGGCAGTAAGGATCCGCTGAGCCGGTCGGTGCTGGACAGCCTGCTGAAGTTCCGTGCGGAGCAGGCGTCGTGGAGCGCCCTCGCTGAACAGTCCTTCCTTGAGGCGCGCAGTCTCCCCTACACATTTGCCCGGCCGACGGGGAACTGAACAAGCTGAACTCCAGCGGACGGGCTGGCGCCGGTCTTCCGGCGGGCACCGGCCTGTCCGCCGCGGGTCAAGCCCGCCGCTGCAGTTGGCAAGCGCTGGACGTTCAGCGGGGGTGCTGCATCTCCGGCATGGGGGGCATTTCGCCCGCGGACTTCACCGGGACTTCGACGATGACGGTTCCGGCCCTGGCGAACGTCAGGGTCAGGGGGACCTCTTCACCCTCGCGCAGCGGCTGCTTCAGGCCGATCAGCATCACGTGCAAGCCGCCCGGCTTGAGCGCGACGGCCCCTCCTGCCGGCACATCGATCTCCGGGACCGACCGCATCCGCACGATGTCGCCGTCCTTGATGTGATCGTGCAACTCGGCAGACGCGGCGATCGGAGAACTGGCACCGACGAGCCGGTCATCGGTGGCCGAGGTGTTCTTCAGCGTCATGAACGCGGCGCCGGTGCTCGCCGCTCCGGCGGAAGCACGGGCAAACGGATCGGTGACGGTGATATCGGCGGCGAGCACCGAACGCGCGCACAGGGCGGCGGCAAGAGCCGCCGGAAACAGGATGGTCTTCAGCTTCATTTCGGATCCCTCCGACCAGGAGCGCGGCGATGCCGCTGATTTTTTCGGCGCGGTTGGCCCATGCACCGCCCGCGGCGCAGTGGGCGAGGGGCCCCGGCCTGCAGAGGTGAGCCAGCCGTCTGCGCTTCTAGCTGCATCAGGGCGGCGGGGTCAACCTCGGGGGTGCTGCCTCTGAGGCGGTACCCCTCGTGCCGATCGCGCCGCGCGCAGGGCGCCGCCACCTGGCGCCGTCAGGCGCGGATGCGCAGCGCCATCTCGCGGATCATGGGTCGCACCGGCCCCTCGTGCGGCGGATCGGCGAGCGAGGCGAGCCAGCGCGCGGCCGGCTGCCGCCCAAGGCGGTGGTTCCAGCGCACCGATTGCAGCACACGGGCTGCCGCCTCGGGAAGCGGCCGGGGGATGGGGAAATGGTTGAGCGTCGCCCAGACTCCGGCCCAGCACCGGCCGACAGCCCACGGGTTGTAACCGCCGCCACCC
>JAEULG010000098.1 GCA_016793875.1 Rhodospirillales bacterium
GGCTTAATTTCAATTTTTGCATGGTTTTTACCCATGAAATTGTCGCGGTATTTTAATACAAATTGTCTTCCCAGGTCAGGATATGCAGTGCCAGTCTCTATCGATGGAATTTTATTTGACTGTTCGTCGATGGTGACCTTGGCTTGAATTGGCCGTTTAGGCATGTAGTAAACGAGGCCATCATCGACAGGTGCCGGCTCGGACTGGATTTGCGATGTCACGCTTGCACATGCGTTTGCTGACAATGTAAGGGAAACATAAAGAAACATTCTAGCTTGTACGGTCATTCTGACCTCGCAAATAATCGTAAGAGATTTCAACTATGAGAATGTATTGTTCAGAGCAGCTCGCTTGACATAATGTGGCTGCTGAGCAAATGGTTGCCTATGAGGATATTATCGCCGCCTAAGGACTTCCAGGGATCACGTCGTCCTCTGCACCAACCAGCTTAGTAAAGCGGGCGAGGGAAATTTCTCGCCCGCGTGATTGCGCCGGCGGCGTACTCGCTTCAGCCCCCGTACTTGTGGAAACCGCGGCCGCTCTTGCGGCCGAGGTAGCCGGCGTCGACCATCTGCTTGAGCAGCGGGCTCGGCCGGTACTTGGAGTCCTCGAAGCCGTCGTAGAGGGTCTGCATGACGTTGAGGGTGACGTCGAGGCCGATCAGGTCGGCGAGCGCCAGCGGGCCGATCGGGTGATTAGCACCCAGTTTCATCACTTCGTCGATATCCTCCGGCCCGGCCAGCCCCTCGTAGAGGCAGTTGATCGCCTCGTTGATCATCGGGATCAGCACCCGGTTGACGACGAAGCCGTAGGAGTCCTTCACCAGGTGCGGCGTCTTGCCGATCTGCCGGCTGGTCTCCAGCACCGCATCGCAGGTCTCGTCATCGGTCTGCAGCGCGCGGATCACCTCGATCAGCTGCATCACCGGCACCGGGTTGAAGAAGTGCATGCCGATGACCTTCGCCGGCCGCTTCGTCGCCGCGGCGATCTTGGTCACCGAGATCGACGAGGTGTTGGTGGCGAGAATTGCGTCCGCCTTGCACAGCTCGTCCAGTTCCTTGAACAGCTTGGTCTTGAGATCGACGTTCTCGAGAGCGGCCTCAACGATGAGATCGCAGCCCTTCAGCGGCGCCACGTCGACGGTGCCCGACACCCGAGCCAGCGCCGCGTCCTTGGCCTCATTGGTGATCTTGTTGCGCGCGGCCATCCGCTCCAGACTCTTGCGGATGGTGGCAACGCCGCGGTCGACGAACTCCTGCTTGATGTCGCGCATGATCACGTCGTAGCCGGATGTGGCGAAGGCTTGCGCGATGCCGTTGCCCATGGTCCCGGCGCCGATGACGCCGACCGTCTTGATCTCCATAGCGTCTTCCTCCCCTGCCGCTCAGCTGGGTGCTGTGCTGGCGTTGACTCGCCCACCGGTGCGACCCCGGCCCCGGCGGCGCCCCCATCTTGCACGGCCGCCTGTGATGTGGAAGGAGAAAAGTTCCGCCGCTGGCGCGGCCTGATCGAATCTCCGGGCGGTCGCCGCCGTCGTTTCCCCAGCCACCGACGGCACGCCAGCGCGGCGGCCCACGATGCAGCGCAGCGGCATTGGGCCGGGCCCGTCCGCTTCCCACTGCTACCGCTCAGGCTGGTCCCTCTTTTCTTGGCCTTGCAAAGGTCGCCACCGGGCCTAACATCGCCGGGCCAGACGGCCGGATGGCCGCTCCCGCGGCGGGTGCTCTTGTACCCGCGGCGGGGGAGGAAAGTCCGGGCTCCACGGAAACACGGTGCCGGGTAACGCCCGGCGGGGGCGACCCCAGGGAAAGTGCCACAGAAAGCAAACCGCCGGCCGGGATCCGGTTTACGATCCGCCGGCAAGGTCGAAAGGGTGCGGTAAGAGCGCACCGCGGGCCCGGCAACGGGAACGGCACGGCAAACCCCACCGGGAGCAAGACCAAATAGGGACGACGCGCCGGCCGCTGCCGCTTTCGGGCGCAGGACCGGCGGGCGGTGTTTTCGCGCCGTCGTCCGGGTCGGTCGCGCGAGGCGTCCGGTAACGGGC
The DNA here is from genome assembly GCA_016793875.1 of Rhodospirillales bacterium. Lineage (GTDB taxonomy): Bacteria > Pseudomonadota > Alphaproteobacteria > Rhodospirillales > Defluviicoccaceae > Defluviicoccus. The sequence continues at coordinate 2,048 of JAEULG010000098.1, forward strand.
GTCCCAGATGAATGGCCATCATCCGCCCTTCCGGCGGACACAGAACCCGGCTTACAGGCCGTCTGGCAGCTTCTCTCCCTAGGCCCCCAGCCGGGCTTGCCCAAGAAGAAACATAACAAGAACAAACAGAGATCGTTAACCGGTCGCCCCGACCGCCTCACGGCCGAAGCGGGGCAAATCCGCGGCGTTTCTGCCCCGGTCACCCGGAACACCGGCCGGGATTTTTTCCTTCCGGTTCCCACGAATTTCTTGCTTGGCGACAGACCAAGACTTCGACACCCACCTTGTTCCATGGCCTCCCATTGACCCCCATCATTTCCCATGGTATCCCATTACTCACCAACGCAACGGACTGACGTAGCCTTCGGCGAAGCCCGCCGGAGGGAGTGGGACCGGGGGCCGGAGCCGGGGTCTCTGCGGGAGCTGCAATGCCGTTATTGGTCGGCCAGCACACGAACAGGATCGACCGGAAAGGGCGGGTTTCCGTGCCGAAGCAGTTCCGCGATTACTACCAGGCGAGAGGCGGTTACTCCGGTATCTACGTCTATCCATCGCCGCGGTCGCTGGCGATCGAGGGATGCGACGAGCAGTTCATGGAGCGGATGAGCAGCAGCCTCGATGATCTTGCCCTGTTCTCGGACGAGCAGAATGATCTGGCTGCAGTCATTCTGGGCAGCGCCCATGCGCTGCCGTTCGATCCCGAGGGCCGCATCGTGCTGCCGGCCGATCTCGTCGCCTACGCCAACCTGGATGGCGAGGCCACGTTTGTGGGCCGCGGCACGACGTTTCAGATCTGGAACCCGGCGGCGTATGCGTTGCGCCACGCCGAGGCTTTCGAGCGGGTGCGCGAACGGGGCGCGACCCTGACCCTGCGCCGGCCGCCGGAGGTGCAGCGATGACGGCAGCGGCAAGGCACACGCCGGTAATGCTGGCAGAGGTGGTGGACGCCCTGGCGCCGCGTGAGGGCCGTCTTTATGTCGATGCCACCTTCGGGGCGGGCGGTTATACCGCCGCCATTCTCGATGCCGCGGCGTGCCGGGTAGTCGGCATCGACCGCGATGCCGATGCGTGCCACCGGGCGGAAGCGCTGGTCGAGCGATACGGCGGGCGGCTGACACTGGTGCATGGCTGCTTCGGCGACCTGCGCGCGCTTGCCGCAGAACGGGGGATCGGCGCCGTCGATGGCATCGCCTTCGATCTCGGCGTCTCCTCCATGCAGCTCGACGAAGCAGGGCGAGGCTTCTCGTTCCGCTTCGACGGACCACTCGACATGCGGATGGATCCGAGCCGCGGCCTCTCGGCTGCCGATGCGGTGAACCGGTTGCCTCAGGACGAGTTGGCCGATCTCATCCACCAGCTTGGCGACGAGCGGTTTGCCCGCCGGATCGCCGCCGCCATCGTGCGTGCGCGCGAAGCCGAGCCAATCCGACGGACGGTGCGGTTGGCGGAAATCATCCGCTCGGTGCTGCCGCGGGCGGCGGATGGCATCGATCCAGCCACCCGCACCTTCCAGGCGCTGCGCATCAGCGTGAACGACGAACTGGGAGAACTGGAGCGCGGCCTTGCCGCCGCCGAGGCGCTGCTGGTCCCCGGCGGCCGGCTGGTGGTCGTCGCCTTCCATTCGCTGGAGGACCGTACGGTAAAGACGTTCCTGCGCCGGCGCAGCGGCGGCGAGCCGCATCTTTCGCGTCATCTGCCGGTCGCGTCGGCTGCACCGGCCGCGCCGTCGTTCCGGCTGATCACGCGGCGGCCGCTGCAGCCGTCGGCTCGCGAGGTGGCGGCCAATCCACGGGCACGTTCGGCGCGCCTGCGCGCTGCCGAACGCACCGCGGCACCGCCCCTGGATGCAACGGATCAGAAGAGGAGGGCCGCATGAGCAGCTGGGCGACGTTCGTGAGGCAGGCGACGGTCGTCTGCATGCTGCTGGCGGTAGCACTGGGGGTGGTGCTGATGACCGTTACCCATCAGACCGAGAGCCTGGAGAAGGAACTCGGCAGCCTTCGACACAACATCGTCGTCGAACAGCAGAAGATGCACGACCTGAAGGCGGAGTTCAGCCTTCTCGCCGAGCCGGAACGGCTGCGGCGGCTGGCGACGGCGCATCTCGGCCTGACCCAGATCGAACCGTCACAGATGGGGACGTTCGCGACGCTGGATGAGATGATCTCCCCGGAAGCCGGGGCCGCAGCCAAGCCTGCCGGCGTGCAGACCGCCGTCAGCAAGGGCCATCACCGATGAGCGCAGCGCCCTCCAGGCCCGTCGTCGAAGCGGCGACGCACCGGCTGGCCGGCACCCGTCACCGGGCGCTGGAAACGGCCCGCAACCGGTTGCTCACCTGCGGCGTCGTTCTGACGTTGGCCTTCACCGTGATGGCCTTTCGAGTGGTCGACCTCACGGTGCTCGACAACGAGGCTGCCGCCCGCCCGCTGCCGGTGGCGGAAGGTGCGGGCGCTGGGCGCGGCGACATCCGCGATCGCAACGGCGAGCTGCTGGCGACGACGCTGCTGACCGATTCCGTTTATGCGGATCCCAAAGAGATTGGTGACCCCGAGGCGGCGTTGGCCGACTTGATGCGGATTTTCCCCGATCTCGATCGCACCGTCATGCGCGCCCGCCTGACCAGCGAGAGCCGTTTCGTCTGGATCCGGCGAGGCATCACCCCCCCACAGCGCGAGCAGGTGATGGCGCTAGGCATTCCTGGCATTGCCTTCCGCAAGGAGCCCCGGCGCATCTACCCGCAGGGCCGGGCGGTGGCGCACGTCGTTGGGGTAACCAACATCGACGGTCGCGGCATTGCCGGCGTCGAGGAGACCTATAACGAGCAGCTTGCCGCCGGCCAGCCGCTGCGGCTCGCCGTCGACATCCGCGTCCAGAACATCCTGCGGCGCGAACTGGCCGGTGCACAGCGGGAGTTCAGCGCTCTCGGCGCCGCGGGCATGGTTCTCGATGTGGAGAGCGGCGATGTCGTCGGCATGGTCTCGCTCCCCGACTTCGATCCCAATGAGCCGGCACCCGACTCCGACGACGAGGCGCGGTTTAACCGCGTCACCAAGGGCGTCTACGAGATGGGCTCGACGATGAAGCTGTTTACCGTCGCGATGGCGCTGGACAGCGGCACGACGACGCTGATGGGCGGCTACGACGCCACCAAGCCGCTGAAGGTAGGCCGCTTCACCATCAACGACTACCATGGCAAGCATCGCTGGCTGTCGACGCGGGAGATCCTCGTCTACTCGTCGAACATCGGCTCGGCGCGGATGGCGCTTGATGTCGGGATGAGCCTTCAGCGGCAGTACCTGCAGCGTTTCGGGATATTGCAGAAGCCTGCTCTCGGCCTGCCGGAGGTCGGCGGCCCGATCGTTCCCCATCCCTGGGGGGAACTTAGCACGATGACCGTTGCCTACGGTCACGGCATCGCCGTCAGTCCCTTGCAATTGGCGAACGGCGTTGCCGCCCTGGTCAACGGCGGTATCCTCCGGCCTGTCCGCATCGCCCAGCGCAACGAGGGCGACGTCGAGGTGGCCTCTCAGCAGGTTGTGTCAGGGCGTACCTCCAAGCAGATGCGTGGCCTGATGCGAGACGTCGTGCTGCACGGCACTGGCGGCAAGGCGGACGTTCCCGGCTATAAGATCGGCGGCAAGACCGGCACAGCGGAAAAGGAGGTGCACGGCCGCTACGTGCAGGATGCCCGGATCTCCTCGTTCGTCGGCGCCTTCCCGATCGACGCGCCGCGCTATGTCGTCCTGGCCATGCTCGACGAGCCGAAGGGCAATCGTTCCACCGCGAACTATGCGACTGGCGGGGTGGTGGCGGCGCCGATCGTGGCGCGGATCGTCCGCCACATGGCACCGTTGCTCGGCATTCCGCCGGCGCCGGACGACGATTTGCCGGATGGAGTGCGGCGCGCCGCGGCGCCGACCGTGGCGGGCCATCGGCAGCGTGCGCCGGTCGAGGCGGCGAAGCCGGCGCCGGTGAAGAAGCGGGAAAAGCAGTTCGCCGCCAATTGAGACCGCTTGACGGTCTGGACAGGGACACGGAAACGGATTGCGCTCAGTCACCATTGCCGGCACCGAGATCACCGGGCTCACCGCCGACTCACGGCAGGTGCAGCCCGGTTTCCTGTTTGCTGCGCTGCCCGGCAGCCGGTCCGATGGGCGCGCCTACATCGATGAGGCGGTTCGCCGCGGTGCCGCCGCCGTAGTGTCCACTCCCGGAGCCGTCGCCGGCGGAACGACCACCGCCACCGGCGCGCCGCTGGCGGTGATCGAGGACGCCAATCCGCATCGGGCGTTCGCCCTACTGGCAGCGCGCTTCTTCGGCCGCCAGCCGCAGACGGTGGCCGCCGTGACCGGCACCAACGGCAAGACCTCGGTCGTCTGGTTCCTGCGCCAGATCTGGACGGCGCTTGGCCATGCCGCCGCCTCGCTCGGGACGCTTGGAGTCACCGCGCCGTCGCTCTGCCAGCCGGGCAGCCTGACGACCCCCGATCCCGTCAGTCTGCACCGGACTCTGGCGGAGCTCGCGGAGCACGGCGTCGAAAGGCTTGCGATGGAAGCGTCGAGCCACGGCCTGCAGCAGTATCGGCTCGACGGCGTCCGCGTCGCCGCGGCGGCCTTCACCAACCTGACCCGTGATCACCTGGACTACCACGGCACGATGGATGCCTACCTCGCGGCGAAACTGCGGCTGTTCACCGATCTGGTGGGCGCGGGCGGGACCGCGGTGATCTGCGCCGACGATCCGGCGGCCGAGCGAGTGTGCCGCGTCGCCACGGGACATCGGCTGCAGGTGCTCACCTACGGTTTCGCCGGGGATGACCTCGCCATTGGCGCGGCAATTCCAACCGCCGGCGGGCAGGAGTTGTCTCTCGCCATCTTTGGCCGCGACTACCCCGTCCTGCTGCCGCTGGTCGGCCGCTTCCAGGCGGCCAATGCGCTCGCGGCGGCAGGCTTGGCAATCGCGACCGGCGGCGACGCCGACGCCGTCGTGGCATCGCTGAGCCGGCTGCAGCCGGTGCAGGGCCGCCTGGAGAAGGTGGCCGAGGCCGGCGGCGCCCCGATCTATGTCGACTATGCCCACACCCCGGATGCGCTGGCGGTGGTGCTGCGGGCACTGCGGCCGCAGGCCTCCGGCCGGCTCGCGGTGGTGTTTGGCTGCGGCGGAGACCGGGATGCCGGCAAGCGCCCGGTGATGGGGCAGATCGCCGCGGAGCTGGCCGACCGGGTGTTCGTGACCGACGACAACCCGCGCAGCGAGGAACCCGCTCTCATCCGCCGGCAGGTCCTGGCGGCGTGCCCGGATGGGATCGAGATCGGCGACCGCAGCGAGGCTATTGCCGCTGCGGTGACGGAACTGGCCGCCGGCGACGTGCTGCTTGTCGCCGGCAAGGGGCATGAGAGCGGGCAGATCGTCGGCGCATCGGTGCTGCCGTTCGATGACGCGACGGCGGTCCGCGATGCCGTGCGGGCGCTCGGCCGATGACCGGCGCTCCGCCGCCGCTATGGACCGCCGAGGAGGCCGCCCGCGCGACTGGCGGCCGCTGTCGCGGACACTGGTCGGCCAGCGGCGTCTCCATCGACTCGCGCACACTTGTCCCGGGCGATCTTTTTGTGGCGTTGCAGGGGTTCAACTCCGACGGCCACGCCTTCGTTGCCGATGCGCTTGCCAGGGGCGCGGCGGCAGCCCTGGTGGCGTACGCGCCGGTGGGGGGGGCCGCGGACGCCCCGCTGCTGCTGGTCGCCGATACCTTCGCGGGTCTGCGCGCGCTGGGAGCAGCCGCTCGCGGCCGCAGCCGGGCGCGCATCGCCGGCATCACCGGCAGCGTCGGCAAGACCGGCATCAAGGAGGCGCTCGCTCTCGTCCTGCATCGGCAGGCGGAGACCTACGCCAGCGTGGGCAGCTTCAACAACCACTGGGGGGTTCCTCTCAGCCTCGCGCGCCTGCCGCGAAACGCGGCGTTCGGGGTGTTCGAGATGGGGATGAACCACGCCGGGGAGATTACGTCGCTGACGCGGCTGGTGCGCCCCCACGTCGCGGCGATCACCACCGTCGAGCCGGCGCACATCGAGCACTTCGCATCGGTCGAAGAGATCGCCGACGCCAAGGCGGAGATCTTCGACGGGCTGGAGCCAGGCGGCACCGCCGTGCTCAATCGCGACAACATCTATTGTGAGCGTCTGATCGGGCGGGCGCGCGGCGCCGGTGCCGCCCGCATCATCACCTTCGGACGGGCCGGGAAGGCTGATGTCCGGCTGATCGCCGCGGTTGGCGACGAGGCCGGCTCGCAGATCGAGGCGGAGGTGCTGGGGGAACGCCTGTCCTTTCGCATCGGGGCTCCCGGGCAGCACTGGCAGACCAACGCGCTATGCGTCCTCGCCTGCGCCGCCGCCCTTTCTGCCGACGTCGGCGCCGCGGCCGCCGCCCTTGTCGATCTCCGACCGCCGAAGGGCCGGGGGCAACGGACGACGGTACGGCTCGCCGGAGGCAGCTTCGAGCTCATCGACGACAGCTATAACGCCAGCCCGGCCTCGATGCGGGCGTCATTCCAGGTGCTCGGCGCCAGCCGTCCCGGTCCGGGCGGCCGGCGGATCGCCGCGGTAGGAGACATGTTGGAACTGGGGCCGGAATCGCCGCGCCTGCACGCCGGACTGGCAACGGCGCTGGTGGAGAACGGCATCGATCTCGTCTTCACCGCCGGGCCGACCAGCACCCACCTGCACGAGGCGCTGGCGGCACCAATGCGGGGCGCCCATGCCGAAAACTCGGAGGCGCTGGCCCCCGTCGTCGCCGAACAGATGCGCGCTGGCGATGTCATCGCGGTAAAGGGCTCGGCCGGCAGCCGCATGCGCCTCGTGGTCGAGGCGCTGCTGGGGCTGGATCAGGGTCGGCAATCCGAACAGGCGGGAACGGCCCCCGGGCCGGGGAAGTAGGGCTGTGCTTTATCATCTGCTGGTGCCGTTCGCGGACACGTTCACGCCATTCAACGTCTTCCGCTACATCACCTTCCGCTCGGGAGGCGCCCTGCTGACGGCGCTGCTGATCGGCTTCATCGTCGGACCCCGGCTGATCGCCCTGTTGCGGGCGCGACAGAACGGCGGCCAACCCATCCGCGCTGATGGTCCCGAGAGCCATCTGCTGACGAAGCGCGGCACACCGACGATGGGCGGCTTTCTCATCCTGCTGGCGCTCACCGTCTCGACGCTGTTATGGGCCGAACTCAGCAACGGCTTCATCTGGGCGGCGCTGATCGTCACCATCTCGTACGGCGCCATCGGCTTTCTCGATGATTATCGCAAGGTCGTGCATCGGGACAGCCGCGGCCTGCCGGGCCGCGCCAAGCTGTTCCTGCAAGTGATCATCGCTGGCTCGGCGGCCCTGTGGATCAGCCAGCTCACCCCCGTCGTCTTGCAGGACCAACTCGCGGTGCCGTTCTTCAAGAACCTGCTGATCAACCTCGGCTGGGCATGGGTACTGCTCGCAGTCGTCGTCATCGTCGGTTCCTCCAACGCCGTCAACCTGACCGATGGCCTCGACGGGCTGGCGATTGTGCCGGCGATGATTGCCGCCGGCGTCTTCGCGCTGGTCGCCTACCTCGTCGGCAATACCGTCTTCGCCAACTATCTGCAGATTCACTACGTACCGGGGACCGGCGAACTGGCCGTGTTCTGCGGTGCGCTGATCGGCGCTGGGCTCGGCTTTCTCTGGTTCAATGCTCCGCCGGCGCGCGTGTTCATGGGCGACACCGGCTCGCTATCGCTGGGTGGGGCGCTGGGCACGATTGCCGTGTCCACCAAGCACGAACTGGTGCTGTTCATCGTCGGCGGGCTGTTCGTGCTGGAGACGGTCTCGGTGATCGTCCAGGTCGTCTCGTTCAAGCTGACCGGACGCCGCGTCTTCCGCATGGCGCCGCTGCACCATCACTTCGAGAAAATGGGATGGAAGGAGCCGACCATCGTCATCCGCTTCTGGATCATCGCTGCGGTGCTGGCGCTGATCGGCCTGTCAACACTGAAGCTTCGTTAGGAAGGGCCATGATCGACCTGCGCAGCCTTCCACGTCGTCCGTGGGCGGTGCTCGGGCTGGGTGCCAGCGGCCGGGCGGCCGCGCGTGCGCTGCTGGCGGCCGGACACACGGTTTGGGCCTGGGACGACGGCGAGACAGCCCGCGCCAGGGCCGCGGGAGAGGGCATTCCGCTGGTCGATCTTGCCGCGACAGACGACCTCGCCGAATCGGCTGCGTTGGTCCTGAGCCCCGGCATCCCCCACACCTACCCTGTACCACATCCGGTGGTGGTGCGGGCGCGCGATCTGGGCGTCGAGATCATCGGCGACGTCGAACTGCTGTTCCGCGTTCACCCCGACGGCCGCTACGTCGGCATTTCAGGTACTAATGGAAAGTCGACCACCACCGCATTGATCGGCCACATCTTCGCTTTGAGCGGTGGTGACGTCCGGGTGGGCGGCAACCTCGGGCCGCCAGTTCTGGCCTTCGACCCTCCAACTACAAAAACAATATGTGTTTTGGAGATGTCTTCATACCAGTTGGAGCTGACGCCAAGTCTAGTATTTAATGCCGCCGTGATGCTCAACATATCGCCTGACCACCTCAGCCGCCACGGCGGCATGGAGGGTTACATCGCCGCCAAGCAGCGCATCTTCGGGGGTGCGCGGCTCGGGGCGACGGCGGTGATTGGCGTCGATGACGATCCCAGCCGCGCCATCTGCACCGAGCTGTACGAGCGCCACAGCCACCGGGTGCTGGCCATCTCCGGCCGTCGCCGCGTCGGTGGCGGCGCGTTCGTCACCGGTGGCGCGCTGTGGGATGCGATCGAGGGCGACCCGAAGCACGTCGCCGAGCTCGGCAAGGCGCGGGCGCTGCCGGGCGAGCACAACGGCCAGAACGCCGCCGCCGCCTATGCGGCCGCCCGGGCCCTCGGCGTGCCGCTCGAAGCTTGCGCCGAGGCCATCCTCAGCTTTCCCGGCCTGCCGCACCGCCAGGAGCGGATCGCGGTGATCGACGGCGTTGCCTACGTCAACGACTCGAAGGCGACCAACGGCGACGCCGCCGCCCGGGCGCTGGCCAGCTACGAGCGCATTTACTGGATTGCCGGCGGCCGGCCGAAGGAGGACGGGCTGGCCGCGACCCTGCCCTGGCTCGACCGGGTGCGTGCCGCCTTCCTCATCGGCGAGTCGGAAGAGGCGTTCGCCGGCGAACTCGACGGCAAGGCGGTGGTCGTCCGCTGCGGCACGCTGGCGCAGGCGTTCGCGGCTGCCCGCACCGCGGCGCAGGCGGATGCGGCCCATCAGCCAGTGGTGCTGCTGTCGCCGGCCTGCGCCTCTTTCGACCAGTTTCCCAACTTCGAGGTGCGCGGCGATGCCTTCCGCGCGCTGGTGAAGGAGATCGCCGCATGAGCCTCTCCTTTTCCCGTACCGATACCAGTCTGCTGAGCCGGTGGTGGTGGACGGTCGACCGCTGGACGATCGCCGCCATCCTGCTGATTGCCGGGCTCGGCATCGTCCTCACCATGGCGGCGTCGCCGCCGGTGGCGCAGCGTCTGCATCTTGACGCCTTCTATTTTGCGCACCGGCAAATGGCGTACGTGCCGGTGGCGATTGGCTTGATGCTGGTCACCTCGCTGCTGTCGCCGAAAGGGGTCCGGCGGTGCGCTGCGATCATCCTGTTGATCGCCTTTGTCGCCACCATCGCCACGCTCTTCTTTGGCGCGGAGGTCAAAGGGGCGCGACGGTGGCTGTCGATCGCCGGCGTCTCGATCCAGCCGTCCGAGTTCCTGAAGCCGGCCTTCGCCGTCGTCTGCGCCGCGGTTATCGCCGGCAGCCGCGACAGCGGGCAGTGGGCAGGCTACCCGCTGTCGGCCGGGCTGGTGGCGGCGGTGGCCGGCGTCCTGCTGCTGCAGCCCGACGTCGGAACGACACTGCTGGTCGCCGGCGTCTGGTGCATGCAGATCTTTCTCGCCGGCTGCCCGCTGGCGCTGATCGGGCTGCTGGCGCTGGGATTCGCCGGGGTTGGTGTGGGCGCCTACTTCGCCTTCGATCACGTGCGCTACCGGGTCGATCTCTTCCTCGATCCGGCGAGCGGCGAGGGCTACCAAGTCAAGCGGGCGATGGAAGCCTTCCAGAGCGGCGGCCTGTTCGGTCGCGGGCCGGGCGAAGGCCACGTCAAGGCGGTGCTGCCGGACGCCCATGCCGACTTCATCTTCGCCGTCGCCGGTGAGGAATACGGTGTGCTCGTCTGTTTGCTGCTGATCGGGTTGTTCGGCTTCGTCGTGCTGCGCGGCATGATCCGCGCCTTCAAGGACAGCGATCTGTTCGTGCTGCTGGCGGCGGGCTCGCTGCTGGCGCTGTTCGGCGCGCAGGCGCTGATGAACATGGCCTCGACCATGCACCTGATCCCGCCGAAGGGCATCACCCTGCCATTCGTTTCCTACGGCGGCTCCGCCACCATCGCGCTCGCCTGGGCCCTTGGCATGGCGCTGGCGCTGACCCGCGAACGCCCCCATCCAGGAGGCGTCCGATGAGCGCCACCCGTCCCCTCCGCGTTGCCCTTGCCGCCGGCGGCACCGGCGGGCACGTCTTCCCCGCCGAGGCCCTCGCCTCGCAGCTCCGAGAGCGCGGCATCGAGCCGGTGCTGTTTACCGACCGCCGCGGCGTCTCGTTTGGCGGCGAGATGCAGGTCCGGCGCGTCCGCGGCGGCGGCATCGCCGGTCGGTCGGCGTGGGGCCGGATGAAGAGCATCGTCGCGCTCGGCGGTGGGCTGGCCCAGGCCGCCTGGGCGTTGCGGCTGCTGTCGCCGCGCGCCGTCGTCGGCTTCGGCAGCTACGCCTCGGTGCCGACGGTCATGGCGGCGAGCCTGCTCGGCATTCCCACCATTATCCACGAACAGAACGCCGTCCTTGGGCGCGCCAACCGTCTGCTTGCCCGCCGCGCCAGCCGTATCGCCACCGCGTTCGAGGCTGTGGCGGCCGTCCCGAAGGGAGCCGAGGACAGGGTCATTCGTACCGGCATGCCGGTACGGCCCGCGTTCGCCCGGCTGCGCGAGCGCGCCTACCAGCCGCCGGAAGTGGGCGGGCCGATCCGCCTGCTGGTCACCGGTGGCAGCCAGGGGGCGCAGGTGTTCGGCGAGGTGCTGCCGGCAGCGGTGGACCGGCTGAGTGCGCGTATCCGCTCCCGCCTCGCCATCACCCAGCAGTGCCGGCCGGAGGCTCTCGATCACGTCCGCGAAGCATACCGCCGGATCGGACTTGGCGCGGAGCTCGGCACGTTCTTCGACGACGTTCCGGCGCGGCTGGCGGCGACGCACCTGCTTGTCGCTCGGGCCGGCGCCTCGACCATAGCTGAGATCACCACCCTCGGCTGCCCGGCAATCCTGGTTCCGTATCCCTACGCCACCGACGATCACCAGACCGCCAACGCGCGGGCCGTCGTCGAGCCGGGGGGCGCCTGGTTGATGCCGCAGGATTCGCTGACGCCGGAGGCGCTGTCGGCGCGGCTGGAGGATGTGCTCGCACGACCGGCGAAGCTGGCCGCAGCGGCAGCGGTGGCGCACGACCTCGGCTTCGACCGGGCGGCCGGACGGCTGGCCGATCTGGTGCTGGAGGTCATCGGCGCGGCACCCCCGGAGATAGCGATCAGCAACGGAAGGCTTGCGGCATGAAGAGCATCCCGCTGGGGATCGGGCCCATCCACTTCGTCGGCATCGGCGGCATCGGTATGAGCGGCATCGCCGAACTGATGCACGACCTGGGGTACCGGGTGCAGGGCAGTGACCGCGCCGAGGGTGCCAACACCCGCCGGCTGCAGGCCAAGGGCATTCCCGTCGTCATCGGTCATGCCGAGGAGAACCTCGGCGAGGCGCAGGTGGTGGTCATCTCGTCGGCGGTACGTGCGGAGAATCCGGAAGTAGTGGCCGCTCGCAAGCTGCTGGTCCCGGTAGTGCGGCGCGCCGAGATGCTGGGCGAATTGATGCGGCTGAAGTGGTCGATCGCAGTCGGCGGCACCCACGGCAAGACGACGACGACCTCGCTGATCGCCCAGGTGCTGGATGCCGCCGGGCTCGATCCGACGGTGGTCAACGGCGGCATCATCAACGCCTGGGGCTCGAACGCCCGCCACGGTTCCGGCGACTGGATGGTGGCCGAGGCCGACGAGAGCGATGGCACCATGGTCAAGCTGCCGGCGACGATCGCTGTGATCACCAACATCGACCCCGAGCACATGGATCACTATGGCACCTTCGAGGCGCTGCGCGAGGCGTTCGTCACCTTCGCCGCCAACATCCCGTTCTATGGCGTTGCCGCCGTGTGCATCGATCATCCGGAGGTACAGGGCATCCTGCCGCGGCTGCTCGACCGCCGGGTCGTCACCTACGGCTTCAGCCCGCAAGCGGACGTGCGTGGCACTGACGTCTACGCCAATGGCGACGGCGTGCGCTTCACCGCGGTAGTCAGCGATCGCAAGTCCGGGGTCAGCCGCACCGTTCCGAAGCTGTTCCTGCCGATGTACGGCAAGCACAACGTCCAGAACGCGCTGGCGGCGCTCGCCGTCGCCGGCGCCGTCGGCATCGACGACGCCACGGTGGCACGGGCGTTCGCCAGCTTCGGCGGCGTCAACCGTCGCTTCACCCGCTGCGGCGAGGTCGATGGCGTCACCGTCATCGACGACTACGGCCACCACCCGGTGGAAATTGCCGCGGTGCTGGAAGCGGCGCGCACCGTAGCCACCGGGCAGGTAATCGCCGTCGTCCAGCCGCACCGCTACAGCCGACTGGCCAGCCTGTTCGAAGGCTTCTGCTCCTGCTTCAACGATGCCGATGCGGTGATCGTCGCCGACGTCTATGCCGCCGGCGAGGATCCAATCGACGGGATCAGCCGCGATGCGCTGGTCGACGGCCTGCGTGCTCGCGGTCACCGCCAAGTCATCCCGCTGGAAGACCGTGATGCTCTCGCCCGCACCGTCTCCGAGATTGCCAACGCCGGCGATCTCGTCGTCTGCCTGGGAGCGGGCAACATCACCCAGTGGGCGCACGCGCTGCCGGCCGAAATCAAGGCTTGGCGGCGGCAGTGCACGGGGGCGGCAGCATGATGCCGGCAGCGAAGGCCCCGCCGCGCCTGATCGACCGGTTGCCGGCCGTGCGCGGCCGCCTCAGCGAGGCAATAGCGCTGGCGCCGGTCACGTGGTTCCGCGTCGGTGGTCCGGCCGAGGTTATGTTTCGCCCGGCGGACAGCGATGATCTCGCCGCGTTCATCGCCGAAAAGCCGGCGGACGTGGCGGTGACCGTCCTCGGCGTCGGTTCCAACCTGCTGGTGCGCGACGGCGGTGTGCCGGGCGTCGTCGTGCGGCTCGGCCGCGGCTTCGCCGGCATCGCCGTCGACGGCGAGACGATCACCGTCGGCGCCGGGGCGCTGGACGGAAACGTCGCCCGCGTCGCACAGGACGCCGGGCTCACCGGCCTCGAATTCCTCTCCGGCATTCCCGGGACCATCGGTGGGGCACTGCGGATGAACGCAGGTGCCTACGGCAGCGAGATACGCGACATCCTGGTTTCGGCAACGGCCCTCGACGGTGAGGGCAGCGAGCGCCGGCTATTGCCCGCCGACCTCGGTTTTGGCTATCGCCACTGCACCATCGCCGAGGACTGGATCTTCACCGGCGCCGTCTTGCGCGGCCAGCGTGGTGATGCCGGCGAAATCGCCCGGCGGATGGCCGAAATCCGCACCGCGCGGGAAAGCACGCAGCCGGTTCGCTCGCGCACCGGCGGCTCGACCTTCGCCAACCCGCCGGCCGCCAAGGCATGGGAGCTGATCGACCGGGCCGGTTGCCGCGGCCTCGTCGTCGGCGGAGCGCAGGTCTCCGAGCAGCATTGCAACTTTCTGATCAACCGCGGCGATGCCACCGCCGCCGATCTGGAGATGCTCGGCGAGGAAGTCCGCCGCCGGGTCCTGGCGGCCACCGGCGTCACCCTCGAGTGGGAAATCAGGCGGATCGGCGTGCAGGCGGCAGGCGGTCTGCGGGAGGTGAGGGGATGAGCAAGCGCGTCGCAGTTCTGATGGGCGGCTGGTCTTCCGAGCGCGAGGTCTCGCTGGTCAGCGGTGCCGCCGTTGCCGATGGCCTGTGCCAAGCGGGGTACGATGCCTACGCCATCGACGTCCGCCGCGACGTGCCGGCGTTGCTGGCCGGCCTCACGCCGAAGCCGGACGTGGTGTTCAACGCGCTGCACGGCCGCTGGGGCGAGGACGGGACGATCCAGGGGCTGCTCGACATCCTCGCCATTCCCTACACCCACTCCGGGGTACTCGCCTCGGCGTTGGCGATGCATAAGCCGCAAGCGAAGCAGGTGCTGGCTCACGCCGGCGTTCCCGTCGCCGAGCACGTCATCGTGCGGCGCGACGATTTCGCTGGTGGCGATCCAATGCCGCGGCCGTTCGTCATCAAGCCGATGAACGAGGGCTCCAGCGTTGGCGTCCGCATCGTTCGCAACGGCAGCAACATCGGCGCGCTGAACGGCGACTGGCAATTCGGCGAGCAGGTGATGGTCGAGCGGTTCATCGCCGGCCGCGAATTCACCGTGGCGGTGATGGGCGACCGGGCGCTGGCGGTGACCGAGATCACCACAGAGCGCGGCTTCTACGATTACGACGCCAAGTATGCGCCGGGCGGCTCGCGCCACGTCGTGCCGGCGCAGGTCGAGCCGGCCGTCTATGACGAGGCGATGCGCCTTGCCGTGCTCGCGCATCAGGCACTCGGCTGCCGCGGCGTCTCTCGCGCCGACCTGCGCTGGGACGGTGAGCGGCTGTACATGCTGGAGGTCAACACCCAGCCCGGCATGACGCCGACCTCGCTGGTGCCGGAACAGGCGGCCTGCGCCGGCATCTCCTTTTCCGAACTGGTGGCCTGGATGGTCGAGCACGCGGAGTACGACGCATGATCGGCAGCAGGCTCCGGGCGATGAGAAAGAAGAATACGCGGCGGCCGCGCGTCGTGCCGGTGTGGCGCTCGCGCCGGGCGCTGTCGTGCTGGACCGCGGCTTTCATCCTTGCCATTGCCGGCACCGGCTGGATGGCGTGGGCCGCGGGTATGCCGCAGCGCGCCGCGGCGCGTACGGTGCAGGCGGCTCTCGATGCATCGGCGCACATGGGCTTTGTCGTGCGCGATGTCTTCGTCGTTGGCCGCAACGAGACGCCGAAGAAGACCCTGCTTGATACATTGGCGGTCAGGCGCGGCTCGCCGATCCTCGCGGTCGACCTGGAGGCGGTGCGCCAGCGGGTGCAGGCGCTGCCGTGGGTGCGGCAGGCATCGATCCGCCGGGTCCTGCCGGACACCCTTGTCATCGATATCGTCGAGCGCAAGCCCCTGGCGCTGTGGCAGCACGACAAGCGGTTCGCGCTGATCGACGAAGAGGGGCAGGTGATCCTGCGCGACGACGTCGGCCCGTTCAATGATCTCATGATCGTCGTCGGCGAGGATGCGCCCGCCAACGCGACGGCGCTGGTGCGCATGCTGGCGAGCGAGCCGGAATTGCTGTCGCGGGTGAAGGCGGCGGTGCGGGTTGGCGGTCGGCGCTGGAACGTGCACATGGCCGACGGCATCGACGTCAAGCTGCCCGAGCAGGATCCGGAGCGGGCGTGGCGACGGCTCGCCCAACACCAGAAGGAGCATCACTTGCTCGACAAGCCGGTGCGGGTGATCGACCTGCGGCTGGAAGGCCGGCTGGTGGTGCGCCCGGCTGATCGCGTGAGCCACACCGGAAGCGATGCGTGACGGCGGCTCGGTGCCGGCTGGCAAAAAAGACCTAGCGGGGATGTGGACGTGAAACGACACAAGGCGGCGGCCCAGGCCAAGGTGCGGAACGGATTGATCGCGGCGCTCGACATTGGCACGACCAAGGTCTGCTGCCTGATCGCCCGGCCGGCCGAGAACGGCCACCCGCTGCGCGTCGTCGGCATCGGCCACCACGCCTCGCAAGGAGTGCGCAATGGCGCCCTGGTCGATCTCGACGGCGCCGAGGCGACTATCCGCACCACCGTCGAGGCGGCCGAACGGATGGCAGGAGACAACATCCGCGGTGTCGTCGTCAACGTGTCCACCGGCAAGCCGCGCTCCCGCATGGCGGCCTACGAGATCTCCGTGTCCGGCCACGAGATCGGCGATGCCGACCTGCGCCGCATCCTCGATCCCGCCGGCGTCGCCAGCGCCATCCCTGCCGAGCACGACATTGTCCATGTCATTCCCGTCGGCTACTCCGTCGACGGCTGTCGCGGCGTGCGCGATCCCCGCGGCATGTTCGGCCAGCGGCTCGGTGTCAACCTGCACCTGATCACCGCGTCCACTGGCGCGGTGCGCAACGTCGCTACCTGCGTGACACGCTGCCATCTCGAAGTCGACGGCAAGGTCGTCTCGCCGTACGCCTCGGCGCTGGGGTGCCTCGTCGAGGACGAAACCCAGCTCGGCATCACCCTCATCGATGCCGGCGGCGGCACCACCTCGGTGGCCGTCTTCTTCGACTCCGAGTTGATCCACACCGATAGCATCCCGCTCGGCGGCCTGCATGTCACTCGCGATCTCGCCCGCGGGCTGTCGACGCCGATGGCACAGGCTGAGCGCATCAAGACCCTCTACGGCAGTTGCCAGCCGTCGCCGTCGGACTCCCGGCAGATGATCGAGGTCCCGCCGATCGCAGACGATGGCGCATCGGAAGGAACGCTGGTTCCCCGCTCGATGCTGGTCGGCATCGTCCGGCCGCGCATGGAGGAAATCTTCGAGATGGTGCGCGCCCGCCTGGAGGACGCCGGCTACGACCGCGTCGCCGGCCGGCGGGTAGTGCTGACCGGCGGTGCCGCGCAGCTCCCGGGGGCCGGCGAGCTCGCCGGCCAGGTTCTCGACAAGCAGGTTCGTATTGGCCGGCCGCGCGGCATCGAGGGATTGCCGGATGCCGTCGTCGGTCCCGCCTTCGCCACCGTTACCGGGCTCCTGCGCTTTGCCGCCAACCGGCCGCACGAAGGCGCCGAGCCCGTATACCGGCCCGCAAACAGCGCCCACAGCCGGTTCGGCCGGCTCGGCCAGTGGCTTCGGGAGAATTTCTGAGGGGGTTGCGGTAGCGGTCAACCCGAGAGCGGTCGTTAACCAGGCACGAAACGGAGGCTCGTCATGTCCATCAATCTCAGCATTCCCATTCCCCAGCCGACGCCGGAATTGCGGCCGCGCATCAGCGTCATCGGCTGTGGCGGCGCCGGCGGCAACGCGGTCAACAACATGATCCGCGCCAACCTGGAGGGCGTTGAGTTCATCGTTGCCAACACCGATGCCCAGGCGCTGGCGCAGTCGAGCTGCGAGCGCCGCGTCCAGCTGGGGATGACCGTCACCCAGGGGCTGGGGGCCGGCTCGCGGCCGGATATCGGCCGCATCGCCGCGGAAGAGGCCCTGGAGGAGATCATCCAGGAGATCCGCGGCTCCAACATGGTCTTCATCGCCGCCGGGATGGGGGGCGGCACCGGTACCGGCGCCGCTCCGGTGATTGCCCGCGCCGCCCGCGAACAGGGCATCCTGACCGTCGGCGTTGTCACCAAGCCCTTCCACTTCGAGGGGCAGCACCGTATGCGCATCGCTGATCAAGGCATCGAGGAGCTGGAGCAGTTCGTCGATACGCTGATCATCATCCCCAACCAGAACCTGTTCCGCATCGCCAACGAGCGCACCACCTTCGCCGATGCCTTCAAGATGGCCGATGACGTGCTGCACTCGGGCGTGCGCGGCGTCACCGACCTGATGGTGATGCCGGGCCTGATCAACCTCGACTTCGCCGATATCCGCGCGGTGATGAGCGAAATGGGCAAGGCGATGATGGGCACCGGCGAAGCGACCGGCGAGCGCCGGGCGCTCGATGCGGCGGAGGCAGCGATCTCCAACCCGCTACTCGACGACGTCTCGATGAAGGGCGCACGCGGCGTGCTGATCAACATCACCGGCTCGCTCGACATGACGCTGTTCGAGGTGGACGAGGCGGCCAACCGCATCCGCTCCGAGGTCGACCCCGACGCGTTCATCATCTTCGGCTCGACCTTCGACGAGACCCTGGAAGGGAGCATCCGCGTCTCAGTGGTGGCGACCGGCATGGATATCGCCGCTGCTGCCGCCAAGCCGGTGCAGACGACAACGACCAAGGCTGCCGGCGTCGTCCGCAGCCTCAGCGAGGCCCGGCAGAGTCAGGTCGCCCGCAACCGCGAAGGCGTGGCGGCGGAAGCGACCGGTACCGATCAGGCGGTTGCTTCCGCCGCCGTCGAGCCCGAGCGCCGGGTGCTGGCCGAAGCCTCCGGCAACCGTCCGCCGGTCTTCTACGCTGCTGCCGATAATGTCCCGGCGCTGGCGGGCGGTCAGGTGCCGGCACCGATCACTGCGCGCAACATCGATCACCGTTCGGCCGGCGAGGGCCCGGCGCACGGCGGCATGAACGGCAACCGGCCGGCGGAAGGCGAGGCGCACCGCGGTGGCGTCATGGCCAACCTGTTCGCCCGGGTCATCGGCGCGCCGGCGCGTCCGGGCAAGCCGGAGACGCTGGAAGCCGAGGCACCGGCGCAGCCGCGGCTTGGCGGCGTTCACATCGACGAGCGGCTGCCGTCGTCGCAAGGCTCCGCCGAGGACGATCTGCTGGACATCCCGGCGTTCCTGCGCCGCCAGGCCAACTAGCGCAAGCGGCGCGCTCCGACGGCCGGGGCGCGCCCGCCAGGAAGCAGCCGGTGAGCCTCCCGGGGGCGGCGGTGCAGATATGCGGGCCGCTGCCCCCGTTCCTCAAATTTCCTTCCTCAGAGAATGAAGTCGGATGCGCTGAGGTCGTGCACGTCGAGGCCGGCGAGCACCACGTCGCGTCCGCCGAGGGTGCTCAGCGCCAAAGTATTGCCGCTGCTGGCGGCGAGCAGCGCCTGCACGCCCGCCAGGTCGAGGGAGAAGGCGCCGAGATCGAAGTGGTCGGCGCCGGTGGTGAAGTCGGTGACAACGTCGGCCCCGGCGCCGCTGTCCCGGCCGAGGACAAAGACGTCGTTGCCGCCGCCGCCGGTCATCTGGTCGGCGCCGATGCCCCCGACCAGGGTGTCGGCGAGCGCGCTGCCGGCGAGCGTATCGTTGCCGGCGCCGCCGTCGAGCCGGCTGCTGAAAGTGATGTCGCTGCCGGTTCCGGCAACCGAGAAGCTCAGGATATCATCGCCATCGTTGCCATGGAGGGCGCTTGCATAGTGGCTCGCGCTGTCGCTCTGGCCGGTCGCGACAAGATGGATGACGTCGTTGCCGGCGCCGCCGGAGACGCTGACGTCGAGATCGTAGATGCCCCTGACGTCGATCAGCACCCCGTCGTCGCCGTCGCCGCCGGCGATGTTGTTGCGCGCCGAGCCGAAGCCGTTCGAGCCGCCTTCGCTGGCGTCCTCGTGCAATGCCACGGCGTCATTGCCGTCACCGCCGTCGAGGGTCACATCGATGCCGGCGGCGCTGGCGAAGAGGGTCACCCGGTCGTCGCCGCTGCCGGCGTCGGCGACGAGGCGGGAAGCGGTGAAGTCCATCCCGGCGTGGGGATCGAGCCGCAGAACGATGTCGTCGTCGCCGGCACCCCCATTCACCGTCGCACTGACGACCGACGCGGTGAGTTCATCCGGCTGGATCAGCGCGCGGATCACGTCGTTGCCGTCACCGCCGTCCAGCACGGCGTCGACCTTCTCGATGGCGCCGCCGGTGACCGTGAGACTCAGCGAATCGTCCCCCCGGCCACCGTCGAGGTTAAACGAAAAATCAAGTTGCTCCGGATCGAACAGCCAGACGTCGGCGTTGGCAGAAGCGGTGAGGCTGTCGTTGCCGTCGCCCCCGTCCAGCCTGACGGTGGCCTCGACAGCGGGGATCCAGGACGAACTATCGAGTATACCGATCGCGATGCTGGCGTGGAGCTGGTCATCGCCGGCTCCGCCCGACAGATCCTGGTGGATGGCCGCCGTTCCGGCGATGGCGTGGGGGGCCACAGAGAGTTCGACCGCGGCGTGCGTATAAAGAACGTCGTCGCCGGTGCCGCCGTCGAGGATGTTGTGCAGGGCAAGGCTGCCGTTGTCGGCGCTCCGCTCCGTTGCGTAGTCATAGAGCCGGTCATCACCCGTGCCACCGTTGAGCACGTCGCTGCCGCGACCGCCGCGCAGCGTGTCGTCGCCGCCGAAGCCGGACAGCGTATCGTCGCCGGCGTAGCCGAAGATCAGGTCGTCACCCCGCCCACCTGCCAGGGAGTCGTCGAAGCGGCTGCCGCGAATCAAGGCCATAGAACCATCCCCCGAGATCGGTTGGTGTCATTGCTCAGTGAAAATGGGCGCCCAGAACCGACGAAGATCTGAGCGACGACACAGACCCTAGTCCGAACGGGGAGCGCCAGCAGGGCCTGAAGTTTCAACCTGAGGCCTCAATAGGGTCGGCGGTAACGCGCAAACTGTCAACCAGAGAGGGTACTTTGCCGGTGGTCGGCGGATAACTGTGGCGATTTTGTGACGGCTGGGCCTGGGCTGTTCCCGCCCCGGCAGCATGGCCGGTATGGGGCCTGCGACCGCCGGGCGGACCCAGGCGGCCCGCCGTTCCGCGAACGCCGAGCCGGGCTTTTTGCTTGATGCGCACGGGGGGCTTTGCCATACAGGATCGGCCGGCCGCGGGCCGTGCGGGCAACGGCTGCCGGTGCGACCTCGCATCTGCGGCGTGGAGAACTATCCCGAGGTGGAGCCGCTCGCGTTCAACAACTTCCGGGTTCGACTGGCCGAAACACCGGCCGAGCTCGAGGCGTCACAGGCCCTGCGCTATCGCGTCTTCTACGAGGAGATGCAGGCGAGTCCCTCGCCGGAAGTTCGCTCCCAGCGCCGCGACTTCGATTCGTTCGACGATATTTGCGACCATCTCCTGGTGATCGACGAGAGCCGATCCACCGGCGCCGAGGGGGTTGTCGGGACCTACCGGCTGCTGCGCCGCTCGATCGCGCTGCAGCACGGCGGCTTCTATTCCGAGCAGGAGTTCGACCTTTCGGCGCTGCTGCGCTGGGAGGGGGAGATTGTCGAGCTCGGTCGCTCCTGCGTCGATACCGGCTATCGCAGCCGCTCGGTGATGCAGATGCTCTGGCGCGGCCTCGCCGAATATGTTCGCCTGCACGACCTGGAGCTGATGTTCGGCTGCGCCAGCTTCCCGGGCACCGACCCGGCACAGCTGGCGGCGCAGCTCTCCTACCTGCACCACTACCATCTGGCCCCGCCGGCACTGCGGCCGCGGGCTCTGGCCCGGCACTACGTGGCGATGGGCATGCTGCCGCCATCCGGGTTCGATGCCAAATCAGTGCTCGCCAACCTGCCGCCACTGATCAAGGGGTATCTGCGGGTCGGCGGCTTCGTCGGCGATGGCGCCGTCGTCGACCATCAGTTCAACACCACCGATATCTCGGTGATCGTCAAGACCGACCAGCTCTCCGACAAGTACGACAAGCACTACCGCCGCGCCTCCTCACCAGCCGACAGCAACTGACGTGTCGGGTTCGCCGCTGCGTGCTGCCTGGCGTCTGGTCGTTATGGTGCTCGTCAACGTCGTGCTGATGGCACTGTACGCGGTCAGCATCGGCCCGCTGCGTCGGTGGCGGCGGCCGCTCCAGGTGAGCTGGTGCAAGGCCCTGTGCTGGACCGCCGGGCTGCAGCTGCGGGTGACCGGTACCCCGCGCAACCAGGGGCCGACGCTGTTCGTCGTCAACCACTGCTCGTACCTCGATATCCCGGTCATCGCCCGCGATGCCGACGCGACGTTCGTTGCAAAGGCGGAGGTGGCGCGCTGGCCGCTGTTCGGACAGGCGGCGCGGCTCACCCGCACCCTCTTCATACAGCGCGTCGGCGGCGAGGCGAAGGCGCAGGGGCGCCTGCTGGTCGACCGGCTGTCGCAAGGAGAGAACCTGCTGCTGTTCGCCGAGGGCACCAGCACCGACGGCGCTGGAGTCGCGCCGTTCAAGTCGTCGCTGTTCGCCATCGTCGAGCAGGCGGGCGCCGGCAGCGATCTTCAGGTGCAGCCGGTCTCGATCACCTACGCGCGATCGCTCGACGGCGAACCACTCACCGGCGCGCGGCGCGAACTCTACTGCTGGTTTGGCGACGCGACGATGTTCCCGCACCTGTGGCGGATGCTGGGGCTGAAGGGCGCCGAGGTCGAGGTGCGTTTTCTCGATCCGATCCTCCCCGCCGGCGCCGGCCGCAAGGAGTTGGCTCGCCGAGCCCAGGCCGCCGTCGCCGGCAGCGTCGAGCAGGTGAACGCGGAGATGGCCGGGGAGGGTGGCGCCACGGCAGAGCGGTTGCCGTAACCCCTTATTGGCTCCATGAGGCTAGAGTTAATTGTTAAAATACTCAGCCTTAACCTCCCCAAGGGCAGCGGATTTTTGTTTAAATCTAGTAAATAGGAGGCGAGAATACCTAATCCCAATTGCTCCACTTATCGCCAAGCAAAAATCTGTTGGGATGGAGCTTGGTTCTTTTGAAAATAGGATGTCGTAAGCTACCGCCAGCCACACAAATATAGAAAGAAAGAGGGTTGATTGCCACAACGCCCAGTCTTCTAAGTCAAACGCAACTATATTTTTTCCCCTTGTTGCAAATGCAAATTTCTCATAATTATGGTAGATTTCTAATGTTGCAGGCATGTTACCTGAGTCTTTAGGCACAAATGATCTTAAAAATGATCCTATTACTATACTGCGAAGCGCTAGGTGGTAACATACAACATCGACATAAAGAGAAGCCAGGGGTATAAGTGCCAATACTATCAATATAGCTTCATGTTTGTCAGATAAGCCAAGGCCGGCAGCGCCAAGAACAGATACAATCACCAATTTCCACTTGAGAAGCTCAGAACGAGACTTCTGAGCTTCGATAATCTCATCTCTCAGTTTATCCACTTAGATATTCCAATTATAAATGCGTTACAAGACATCCTATCTATATAATACATCACGTTGTCGAAGATCAAAAAATCTGAGTCAGTGGGAACTGCTCACCCCACCTCCGCCCTCGCCTTTTGGCGGAACCAGTCGATGGGGACGGGGCGGTCGCCGACCCGGGTGAACCAGAACTGCCAGCCGTTGCACGCCGGCAAGTTCTGCACCTGCGCCGCCACCTGGTGGATCGAGCCCCGCAGATCGGCAGTGACGATCGAGCCGTCGGCGGCGACCTTCGCCGTCCACCGCTTGCCGCGGTCGAACAGCACGTCTCCCGGCCGCAGCCAGCCGCGTTCGACCAGCGAGCCGAACGGGATCCGCGGCTCGTCGCGAGCGGTCCGCGTCGTCAGCAGCGCGGTGTCCTCGGTGGCGACGACACCGGCGAGACGGGCGCGGGCGAGTTCGGCGTAGTCAGCGTCGCGCTCGATGCCGAGGAAGCGCCGGCCCAGCTTCAGCGCGACGACGCCGGTGGTGCCGGTGCCGAAGAACGGGTCGAGGACGAGATCACCCGGCGCCGTCGATGACAGCAGCACGCGGTGCAGCAGCGCCTCCGGCTTCTGCGTCGGGTGCGCCTTGCGCCCGTCGAGCTTCAGCCGCTCACCGCCGTTGCAGATCGGCAGCAGCCAGTCGGAGCGCATCTGCAGGTCGTCGTTCAGGCTCTTCATCGCCCAGTGGTTGAAGCGGTGGCGGGCGCCACGCTGGCGCGCGCACCAGATCAGCGTCTCGTGGGCATTGGCGAAGCGGCGGCCGCGGAAGTTCGGCATCGGGTTGGTCTTGCGCCAGACGATGTCGTTAAGGATCCAGTAGCCGAGATCCTGCAGGATGGTGCCGACCCGGAAGATGTTGTGGTAGGTGCCGATGACCCACAGCGTCCCGTTCGGCTTGAGCACCCGGCGCGCCGCCCGCAGCCAGTCGTGGGTGAAACGGTCGTAGGCGCCGAGATCCTCGAAGCGGTCCCAGGCATCCTCGACGCCGTCCACCCGGCTGTGGTTGGGACGGCGGAGCTCCCCCTCCAGCTGCAGGTTGTAGGGCGGATCGGCGAACACCGCATCGACGCTCGCTTCGGGCAAGCCGGCCAGTTCGGCGATACAGTCGCCGGTGAGGACGCGATTCGTCGCGAGCGGTGCCGATTCAACCATGCCGGGCAGGATGAGCGGCGTGGGACTCCGCGTCAAGTGTGGCCAGAAGGACTCACCGCGGGTTGCATCGGCAACGCCAGCGCCAGCTGATCGAGAAAGGCGCGGACGCACGGGAAACCCATCCGGTGCAGCGGCGTTGGGCCCCTCTCGCGTAGCGCGGCGCGATGCGCTCTGGTTCCGTAGCCCATGTGCCGCTCGAAGCCGTAGCCGGGATATTCGGCGCCAAATCCCGTCATCAGCCGGTCGCGCGCCACCTTGGCGACGATCGAGGCGGCGGCGATCGACAGCGACAGCCCGTCGCCGCCGACGATGCAGCGCACTGGGCACGGCAGATCGGGGGCGCCGCGGCCGTCGACCAGCGCGAACCGGGGGGGCGTGGGAAGGGCATGGACCGCGCGCTGCATCGCCAGCAGCGAAGCCCAGTAAATATTCAGCCGTTCGATCTCGACGACGTCGGCGACGCCGATGCCGATGCGGGCGCAATCCGGCAACGCCGCGGCGATCGCCTCGCGCTGCGGCCGGCTCAGCTTTTTCGAATCATCGATTCGCTCGGCGAGGGATGCCGGCAGGCGGGCGCAGTCGAGGATGACGGCAGCGGCGAGTACCGGCCCCGCCCACGGGCCGCGCCCGACCTCATCGATGCCGCACACCGCATCGCAGCGGGCTGCCGCCTCGTAGGACAGATCCGGCATCGGCAAACCCCTCCCTACTGTCGTAACCGATGCTAGCGCTCCCGCCGGTGCGGGCAAGGACGTTATTGACAGCGGCGCCTTGCGCCGCCCTCCCGTCAGGGCGGGGTGTCAGGGGCGCGGACTGACCGCCGCCGGAACATCACGCGGGGCCGATCGTTACATCCGCCACCTAAAAGGAGAACGATCGATGATCGTAAGATTGCTATCAGCTGCCGCTGTCGCCGTGTTCCTGAGCGCGCCCGCGTTCGCCCAGTCGATGGGTGACACGGCAAAGACCCTAGGCGAGCAGACCGGCGTGAATCAGGTTCTGGGGGTCACCCCGACGACCGCCGATTTCGTCAGCGAGGCGGCGATGAGCGACATGTTCGAGGTCCAGGCCGGCCAACTAGCCGTCGAGCGCGGTGATGCGGCGACCAAGGCGTTCGCCCAGCAAATGATCACTGACCATAAGAAGACGGCTGAGGAGCTCAAAGGGCTCATCTCCAGCGGCAAGGTCAAGGAAACCCTGCCGATGAAACTCGACAGTTCCCGTCAGGAAACTCTCGACGATCTGGCGGGCCTGCACGGGGCAGACTTCGACAAGCAGTACCGCAGCGTTCAGGTTTCGTCCCACGAGACGGCGGTCTCGCTATTCCAGCGGTATGCAGCAAGCGGCGACAACCCGGCGCTGCAGGCGTGGGCCGGCAAGACCCTGCCCCATCTGCAAGCGCATCTGCAGACGGCCGAGAAGCTCGCCCAGTAGCAGTTCTCGTTGCTACGGCGCGCCGGGGGGTGCGTTGGCATTCTCCCGGGCGCCGTCGCCGCGCTTATCCTGCGGCGGTGACCTTTCTGCCCGCCGATGGCGACGGCGCCGCCGAAGGTCTCGCGGCCCACACCGGCGCGAAGCTCGACTTCAGCGCCGCGTCCATCTCTTCCATTCCGGCAGGAACGCCAAGCGCCGCCAGCGAGGTGACGGCGCTGCCGGCCAGCCCGCATGGGATGATGCCGCCGAAATGCGAGAGATCGGGGGCAACGTTGACGGCGAAGCCGTGGAAGCTGACCCAATGGCGGATGCGCACGCCGATGGCGCCGATCTTTGCCTCGTGGCCATCCGGGGTATCGACCCAGATGCCGATGCGGCCCTCACTACGCCGGGCGGCGACCCCGAGGGCGGCGAGAGCCGCGATCAGCCAGTCCTCAAGCGTGGCGACGAAGGCGCGCACGTCGGCCCCCCGCCGCCGCAGATCCAGCATCACGTAGCCGACGCGCTGGCCGGGGCCGTGGTAGGTGATCTTGCCGCCGCGCCCGGTGCGGAAGACGGGAAAGCGCAGGCGATCGAGCAGGTCTTCGTCGCGTGCGCTGGTGCCGCAGGTGTAGATCGGCGGGTGCTCCAGCAGCCAGACCGCTTCGGCGGCGCGGCCGGCAGCGATCGCTTCGGCACGCTGCTGCATGAAGGCAAGGGCCCGTTGGTAGTCAACCAGCGCCCGGCTCGACATCCACTCGACCCCGGCGGCCGATGGTGCCGGCGCTTCGAGGCCGGGCGGCAGCGCCGATTGCGCCGTCCGCACTGTCATCGCGGCGCTCCCTGCAACTGCGGTGCCGGTACCGTGCCGTATCCTTGACGTTGCATAGTCGCGCCCTTAGTGTGCCGTCGCGGGGTCCGGGAGCATCCGGGGTGTTTCGAGGACTCCCGCGGCGCGGAGTGGAGACCGCTCCGCCGCTTCCGAAGAACGGAAAAACCAACAGCAAAGGGCGCGGTCTCGTCCATGAAAATTCTCGTCTGCGTCAAGCGCGTTGTAGACTACAACGTGAAAATCCGGGTCAAGAGCGATAAGTCCGGCGTCGAGACGGCTAACGTCAAGATGTCGATGAATCCGTTTGACGAAATCGCGGTGGAAGAGGCGGTGAGGCTGAAGGAGGCCAAGAAGGCCACCGAGATCATCGCCATCTCCATGGGGCCATCCCAGGCGCAGGAGACGCTGCGGACCGCGCTGGCCATCGGCGCTGATCGCGGTATCCTCATCGAAGCTGCGGAAGAGCTGCAGCCGCTGGCCGTCGCCAAGCTACTGAAGGCGACCGTCGAGAAGGAGCAGCCGCAGCTCGTCATCCTAGGCAAGCAGGCCATCGACGACGACTCGAACCAGACGGCACAGATGCTGGCCGGGCTGCTGGGCTGGCCGCAGGCGACCTTCGCCTCCAAGGTGGCGATCGACGGCGACGCTGCCACCGTCGTCCGCGAGGTGGACGGTGGGCTGGAGACGTTGGAGCTGAAGCTGCCGGCGGTCCTCTCCGTCGACCTGCGGCTGAACACGCCCCGTTACGCCAGCCTTCCGAACATCATGAAGGCGAAGAAGAAGCCGATTCAGACGATCAAGGTCGCCGAGGCTGGTGTCGACATCGCCCCGCGGCTGAAGACGCTCAAGGTCGAAGAGCCCCCCAAGCGCAAGGGCGGCATCAAGGTGGCGAGCGTCGCCGAACTGGTCGAGAAACTCCGCAACGAGGCGAAGGTCATCTGATGAGCGTCCTTGTCCTGGCCGACCATGACAACCATGGTTTGAAGTCTGCAACGCTGCATGCCGTCACCTGTGCCCTCGCTCTCGGTGACCCGGTGCTGCTGATCGCCGGATCAGGGTGCCAGCCCGCTGCGGAATCGGCGGCGAAGATACCCGGCGTCACCAAGGTGCTTGTCGCCGACGCGCCGTTCCTGGAGCATCCGGTGGCTGAAGCGCTGGCCCCCCAGATCGCCGGCTTGGCCGCTGGCTATACCCACGTGCTGGCGGCGGCAACGACGTCGGGCAAGAACGTGCTGCCACGGGTGGCGGCGCTTCTCGACGTGGCGATGCTGTCAGATATCAGCGCGGTGGTGGATGCCAATACCTTCGTGCGTCCAATCTATGCCGGCAACGCGATGGCAACGGTGCAGAGCAGCGATCCGATCAAGGTGATCACGGTGCGCACCACAGGCTTTGATGCGGCGCCGGCGGCGGGCGGCTCGGCGCCCATCGAGGCAACCGAGGCCGGGAGCGATCCTGGCCTGACCAAGGTGGCCGGCCAGGAGTTGACCAAGAGCGAGCGGCCGGAGTTGACGGCAGCGCGGGTGATCGTCTCCGGCGGTCGCGGCATGGGCAACTCCGAGAACTTCAAGTTGATAGAGGATGTGGCTGACAAGCTGGGTGCTGCCGTCGGCGCATCGCGTGCCGCAGTCGACGCCGGGTACGTCCCCAACGACTATCAGGTCGGCCAGACCGGCAAGGTGGTGGCGCCGGAACTCTACATCGCCGTGGGCATCTCCGGGGCGATCCAGCACCTTGCCGGCATGAAGGACTCGAAGGTCATCGTCGCCATCAATAAGGACGAGGAGGCCCCGATTTTCCAGGTGGCGGACTACGGGCTCGTCGCTGACCTGTTCCAGGCGTTGCCGGAACTGGCCGCCGAGTTGCAGAAGTAGTCGCAGCCAGCCGGACGCGGACGGGCGGCAGGCGGGAGCCGGGCATGGCAGCGAACAAGGTCGGCGTGATCGGCGCCGGGCAGATGGGAACCGGCATCGTCGAGGTCTGTGCCGAGGCCGGGTTCGACGTTTACTTCATGGATATCGACGAGGCGAAGCTGTCGCATGCGATCGGCCTCGTCGAGGACAGCCTGGGGAAGAAGGTGGAACGGGGCAAGCTGTCCGCCGACCAGGCGAAGGCCACGCTCGCCCGGATCACCACCGGCGTCGACTATGACGGCTTCCGCGACTGCCACATCGTCATCGAGGCGGCGGTCGAGGACGAAGCGGTCAAGAAGGCGGTCCTGAAGGCGCTGTGCCCGGTGCTGCCCAAGGACGCCATTATCACCACCAACACCTCGACGCTGTCCATCACCCGGCTCGCGGCGATGACAGACCGGCCCGGCCGCTTCCTCGGCACCCACTTCATGAATCCGGTGCCGAAGATGGAGCTGGTCGAGCTCATTCGAGGGATTGCGACGGACGAAGCGACCTACCGGGAGCTGCACGACTTCGCGATCAAGCTGGGCAAGGTGCCGACCAGCGCCGAGGACTTTCCTGCCTTCGTGGTCAACCGTATCCTGATGCCGATGATCAACGAGGCGATCTACACCCTTTATGAGGGTGTCGGCTCGGTCGAAAGCATCGACAACGCCATGCGGCTTGGCACCCACCACCCGATGGGTCCGCTGGAGCTGGCCGACTTCATCGGCCTCGATACCTGCCTCGGCGTCATGCACACCCTGCACGACGGTTTGTCCGATTCCAAGTACCGGCCGTGCCCGCTGCTGGTGAAGTACGTCGAAGCCGGCTGGCTTGGTCGCAAGACCGGGCGCGGCTTCTACGACTACTCCACCGACAAACCGATCCCGACGCGATAGCGCGCCTGTCGCGGCGCGCCGCAAACGCGACGGCGGAATGAGACTGGTGCCGCGCCGCGTGGACCTCGACATGGTCCTTCGCCAGTTTTGAGGCTTGCGGCGGTCTTGAAGGCCGGCGGCCTTGCCTTTGCACCATCGTCCCTGCTCGATCTTATGCGGAGAGTCCTGTGGTGCCCGAAGCCGCGTTGACCACCCTGATCGCGACGTTGTTCTCGATGATGAACCCGATCGGCAATGTCGGCATCTTCGCCGGCATGACCGCAGATCGATCGCCAGGGGAGGCGAAGCAGATCGCCTGGACGTGCGCTGCTGCGGTCGCGATCACCCTGCTCATCGTCGCCTGGACCGGTTCGTGGCTGCTGGCGTTCTTCGGCATCACCATCGCTTCGCTGCGGGTGGCGGGCGGGGTTATCGTCTTCCTGATCGGCCTGAACATGCTGTTCAATAAGTCCGATCACAAGCACTCTGCGGCGGAACTCGACGACGCGCGCGGCAGCGATTCGATCGCCGTTGTGCCGCTGGCAATCCCCATCGTTGCCGGGCCGGGAACGATGGCAGCGCTGCTGGTAGCGGCCCAGCAACACGCGGCGGTGCTCAGCAAGCTGGAGATTTCCGTAGTGGTGGTAGGCATGTCGGCGGTGGTCGGCGTGCTCTTCCACTTCTCGGGGCCGATCGCTCGCCGTCTCGGCGCTTCCGGGATGGGCGTGGTGACACGCGTCATGGGCATGATCCTGACCGCCATCGCAGCAGGCATGCTGGCCGAGGGGCTGAAGGGACTGCTGCCGGTGCTGGCGCAGTAGATTCCCTCGTGCTCCTGCGAT
The DNA here is from genome assembly GCA_016793875.1 of Rhodospirillales bacterium. Taxonomy (GTDB): domain Bacteria; phylum Pseudomonadota; class Alphaproteobacteria; order Rhodospirillales; family Defluviicoccaceae; genus Defluviicoccus. The sequence continues at coordinate 32,024 of JAEULG010000098.1, forward strand.
CTATCAGCGCCTCGGGCGGTGCGGTCCCGGCGCAGCCGGCTCTCCGGCTGTTCGAGGCTGAGAAGGTTCCGGGTGAGCATCGCCCGGCGTCCTCGGCATGCGCCGTCAGGGAGGCTTCTGGCGAGCGCGGTCTTCCATGGCGTGGATGGCGACCAGTTTGCGGTGCAGGCTGATCTGCTCGCTGGCGTAGGCGCGGTCGAACTGCGTGCCCATTTCCTCCAGGTGACTCATCCTGTTCGCGCCGTGCGGATCCCGTTGGCTGGCCCGCACGGTCACGGTGCGAATCATGGCTCAGAAGCGGATCACGATCTTGCCAAAGTGGCGGCCGCTGGCGAGGTGGTCGAGGGCAGCGTGCAGGTTCTCGAAGGCGAACTCGCTGTCGATGGGGGGGTTGAGGCGGCTGTGGCCGATCGCCCGCACCATCGCCCGGAAGTCGTCGCCGCTGCCGACGGTGATCCCCTGCAGGCGGACGTGGCGGGTGACGATCAGCCCGAGCCGAGCGTCCATCGTGCCGCCGGCCAGCACGCCGATGAGGCTGATGGTGCCGCCGCCGCCCACCGCCCGCAACGACTGTGGCAGCGTCCCCTGACCGCCCACCTCGACGACATGATCGACGCCGCCACCGGCAAGCGCCCGCACCGGCCGGCCCCACTCCGGCGTCTCGCGATAGTTGAGGGTGGCATCGGCGCCGAGGCCGCGGACGCGCTCCAGCTTCTCGTCGGATGACGAGATGACGATGACAAAGGCTCCGGCCAGCTTGGCGAAGAGCAGAGCGAACAGCGAAACTCCGCCCGTCCCCTGCACCAGCACGCGCTCTCCCGGCCGCAGTCGGCCCTCGCTGATCAGCGCCCGCCAAGCGGTGATGGCGGCGGTCGGCAGTGTGGCCGCCTCGGCGTCGCTGAGGTGTTCGGGAACCGGCACGACGCCGGCGGCCGCCACGACCATGTAGTCGGCCATGGTGCCGTCGAGCTCGCTGCCGAGGGTGAGGGCCAGCTTATCGTCGTCCGGTTCGCCCGCGAGCCAGCTCTGGTTCATCAGCGGGCAGACGCGGGTGCCGACGGCCGGCCCGGTGACGCCGGGCCCCAGCTTGTCGACGGTGCCGACACCGTCGCTCAGCATGATCAGCGGCAGCGCCTTCATCCGCGCGCCGTATCCCTTCTCCGGTACCAGGAGGTCGCGGTAGTTGAGAGCCGCGGCATGCATCTTCAGGCGGACCTCGCCCGGTCCTGGCTCCGGCTCCGGCCGCTCCGCAAGGCGCAGATTCGCCCGGCTCCAGCCGCCCTCTACCTGAAAGACCCTCATCACCGCTCCTCCCTCGTTCCGTCTTGGCGGGCGCAAATGGCCACCGGTGTCGGCATATCGCTACGCCGGCTTACCCGTTCCAGCCGACGCTCATGGAATATAGACGGGGTGACGATGACATTGCCGGGAAGAAGCGGCGGAAGGATAAGAGGAGGCTCTCTTGCCCGTCCTGCGGACGCGCAACTGCGAGCGTGCAAGCGGCCGGCGGCGATCTTCCGGCTTGACGCTCGCGAAAGCCGCCCCTAGTATCCGCCTCCTTCCGCGAGGGCACTGGCGGTGGGCCGTCCGGTCCAGACGCAGCGCTCAATGAGGCAGGAAAAAATCTGATCGGCGCCCACGGGCGTGGGCGAAGCGGCTGAGCGCCGTCTTTCGTGTTTTCTGCGGCAGCGGAAGGCGCTTAGCTGGTCGGGAACAAGAGATAGAAAGCCGCCGGACCACGGGTCCGAGGGAGACGAGTATGCCGACGATCAACCAGCTGGTGCGGGCGCCGCGTTCTTCGCCGCCGACCCGCAACAAAGTGCCGGCGCTGGCCGGGGCGCCGCAGAAGCGCGGCGTATGCACCCGCGTCTACACGACGACGCCGAAGAAGCCGAATTCGGCGCTGCGCAAGGTGGCGCGCGTCCGCCTGACCAACGGCTACGAGGTGACCAGCTACATTCCAGGCGAGGGCCACAACCTGCAGGAGCACTCGGTGGTGCTGATCCGCGGGGGCCGCGTCAAGGACTTGCCCGGCGTGCGCTACCACATCATTCGTGGTGCTCTGGACACTCAGGGCGTCAACGCCCGGCGCCAGCGTCGTTCCAAGTACGGCGCCAAGCGGCCGAAGTAACGGTTTTTCCGAGAGGCTCGAAAAAGATGTCCCGTCGGCGTGCAGCGGAAAAGCGCGAGATTCTTCCCGATCCCAAGTATGGGGACGTGCTGCTCAGCAAGTTCACCAACGGCCTGATGCTGCAGGGCAAGAAGTCGGTGGCCGAGCGGATCGTCTACGGCGCACTGACCCTGATCGAGAAGAAGGCGCGTCAGGATCCGCTGAAGATGTTCCACGAGGCGATCGAGAACGTGAAGCCGGCGTTGGAAGTGCGCTCGCGTCGCGTCGGTGGCGCCACCTACCAGGTGCCGGTCGAGGTGCGACCGACACGCCGGCAATCGCTGGCAATCCGGTGGATCGTCGATACGGCGCACAAGCGCTCGGAGAACACGATGGTCGAACGGCTCGCCGCCGAACTGCTGGACGCTGCCAACAGCCGTGGCGCCGCAGTGAAGAAGCGCGAGGATACCCATCGGATGGCAGAGGCCAACAAAGCCTTCTCCCATTACCGCTGGTAGAGACGAGTCCGCTGCCCATGCCCCGCACCACGCCCCTCGATCGGTATCGCAATATCGGCATCATGGCCCACATCGATGCCGGCAAGACGACGACCACGGAGCGCGTCCTCTATTACACCGGTCGTTCCTACAAGATCGGCGAGGTGCACGAAGGCACCGCGACGATGGACTGGATGGAGCAGGAGCAGGAGCGCGGCATCACCATCACGTCGGCGGCGACGACCTGCTACTGGCGGGACCATCGCATCAACATCATCGATACACCGGGCCACGTCGACTTCACCATCGAGGTGGAGCGGTCGCTGCGGGTGCTCGACGGCGCGGTGGCGGTGTTCGACTCGGTTGCCGGTGTAGAGCCGCAATCGGAGACGGTGTGGCGGCAGGCTGACAAGTACGGCGTTCCGCGCATCTGCTTCGTCAACAAGATGGACCGCATCGGCGCCGACTTTTTCCGCTGCGTCCAGATGATGAAGGACCGGCTGGGCGCGCGGCCGATCGTCCTGCAGCTGCCGATCGGTGCGGAATCGGAGTTCGTTGGCGTCGTCGATCTGGTGGAGATGCGGGCGATCATCTGGAAGGACGAGGCGCTCGGCGCCGAGTTCGTCTACGGCCCGATCCCGGATGATCTCGTCGAGCAAGCGTCCGAGTACCGGCACGAGCTGCTGGAAGCGGCCGTCGAGCAGGACGAGGCGGCGCTTGAGGCGTACCTGGAAGGTCAGGAGCCGGATGCGGAGACGCTGGTGCGCTGCATCCGCGCCGGTGCGGTGACCGGCACCTTCGTTCCGGTCACCTGCGGCTCGGCGTTCAAGAATAAAGGTGTGCAGCCGCTGCTCGATGCCGTCGTCGACTTCCTGCCGTCGCCGCTGGACGTTCCGCCGGTCAAGGGCGTCAAGCCCGGTACCGACGAGGAGATGATCCGGCGCTCGGCCGACGACGAGAAGTTCTCGGCACTCGCCTTCAAGATCATGAACGACCCGTTCGTCGGCTCGCTCACCTTCGTGCGCGTTTATTCCGGGATCGCCCAGACCGGCGAGCAGGTGCTGAACACCATCAAGGAAAAGCAGGAGCGCATCGGCCGGATGCTGCTGATGCATGCCAACTCGCGCGAGGACATCAAGGAGTGCCGGGCTGGCGATATCATCGCGCTGCCGGGTCTGAAGCAGACCACCACTGGTGATACCCTGTGCGATCTGAAGAACCCGATCATCCTTGAGCGGATGGAGTTTCCGGATCCGGTCATCGAGGTGGCGGTGGAGCCGAAGACCAAGGGCGACCAGGAGAAGATGGGCGTCGCCCTGTCGCGGCTGGCCAACGAGGATCCCAGCTTCCGCGTCGCTTCCGATCCGGAGAGCGGGCAGACGGTGATCAAGGGCATGGGCGAACTGCACCTTGAGATCATCGTCGACCGCATGCGGCGCGAGTTCAAGGTTGACGCCAACGTCGGCGCACCACAGGTGGCCTACCGCGAGACGATCTCGCGGACGGCTGAGGTCGACTACACTCACAAGAAACAGACCGGCGGCGCAGGCCAGTTCGCCCGGGTGAAGCTGCGCTTCGAGCCGCTGCAGCCGGGATCGGGCTTCCAGTTCGAAAGCGCCGTTGTCGGCGGCTCGGTTCCGAAGGAGTACGTCCCCGGCGTGCAGAAGGGCCTCGACTCGGCGCGGACGACCGGCGTGATCGCCGGCTTTCCGATGATCGACTTCAAGGCGACGCTGATCGATGGCGCCTACCACGACGTGGACTCTTCGGTGCTGGCGTTCGAGATCGCCTCGCGGGCGGCCTACCGCGAAGGCCTGCCGAAGGCCGGGCCGAAGCTGCTGGAGCCGCTGATGAAGGTCGAGGTGGTGACGCCTGATGAGTACATGGGCGACATCATCGGCGATCTGAACAGCCGGCGCGGCCAGGTGACGGGCATGGACCAGCGCGGCAACGCTCGCGTTGTCACCGCGCTGGTGCCGCTGGCGACCATGTTCGGCTATGTCAACACGCTGCGCTCGATGAGCCAGGGGCGGGCGCAGTACACGATGCAATTCGAGCGGTATGCAGAGGTACCGCAGGCGATTTCCGAGGAAGTCCGACAGCGGCTCGCGAGCTGACGGGTCGTAGCAGGGAAAGCGGAGCAGATCGAGATGGCGAAGGCGAAATTCGAGCGGACGAAGCCGCACTGCAACGTCGGCACGATCGGTCATGTGGATCACGGCAAGACGACGCTGACGGCGGCGATCACCAAGGTATTGTCGGAGGTTGGCGGGGCGCAGTTCACGCCGTTC
>JAEULG010000121.1 GCA_016793875.1 Rhodospirillales bacterium
AGCGTCCCAGCCAAGTAGCCGAAAATGATCCGCGACAGCGCGCGCCGATGGCATAGCCGCTGCGGCCGCCGCCTGTCATACTAAGCATCGTTTTCCGATCATCGGGGTGAACGGCCGTGTTGTGGCGTGGCGGGCGCAGAAGCGACAACATCGAGGACCGGCGTGGCGAGGGCTTCTCACCAGGCTTCGGCAACCGTGGCCGCCTTCCCATCGGCGGCCGGGCGGGCGGCATTGGTGGGCTGGGACTGATTGTCCTGGTGCTGATCGGCCTGTTCTTCGGCATCGACCCGATGGCCCTGCTGGGCGGCGGATCGGGTCCCTCGTCGTACGTCCCGCAGCAGGAGGGAACGCAGGCACCCGGATCGTCCACGGGACCGATGACGAGCGACGATAGCAAGGAGTTCGTTTCGGTCGTCGTTGCCGACACCGAGGACACCTGGAGCGAGATCTTCCGGCAATCGGGCAAGACCTATCGGGAGCCGACGCTGGTGCTGTTCTCCGGGGCGGTGCGATCCGGTTGTGGCGTTGCCCAGTCCGCCTCCGGTCCCTTCTATTGCCCGGTCGATCAGAAGGTGTACCTCGATACCAGCTTCTTCGACGAGCTCAGCCGCCGTTTTGGAGCGCCGGGGGACTTTGCCCAGGCGTATGTCATCGCTCACGAGATTGGCCATCATGTCCAGAATCAGCTGGGCATTCTGCCGCAAGTCGAAGCGTTCCAGCAGCAGGCAGGCCGCGCCGAAAGCAACCAAGCGCAGGTGATGGTGGAGCTGCAGGCCGACTGCTTCGCCGGCATCTGGGCCCACCACGCCGACCGCTCCCGCGGCCTGCTGGAGAAGGGCGACATCGAGGAGGGGCTGAACGCCGCCGCCGCCATCGGCGACGACCGCCTGCAGCGGCAGTCGCAAGGCTACGTGGTGCCGGACGCCTTCACCCACGGTTCCTCGGCGCAGCGCGTCGCGTGGTTCAAGCGCGGCCTCCAGTCCGGCGATCCCGCCGTCTGCGATACCTTCGGTGCATCGCGGCCGTAGACCCGCCGCCTCCTTGTGATCCCGGCGCTGCGGGCTCATTGTCGGGGTCAACCGGCACCGCTAGCATGCCGCCGTCGAACTTCTCAGGCGGAAGGCCAGCCCGCACCATGGACATCAAGGACCATATCCGCAGCATCCCCGATTTCCCTAAGCCCGGCATCCTGTTCTACGATATCTCGACCTTGCTGGCGAACGCCGACGCCTTCTCGGTGGCGATGGGGCGCCTCGCCAAGGCGGTGAGCCGGCATTCGCCCGACCTGCTTGCCGGCATCGAATCGCGCGGCTTCCTGGTGGCGGCGCCATTGGCCCTGAAGCTGGGGCTGGGTTTCGTAATGGTTCGCAAGCGCGGCAAGCTGCCGGGCGCTACGGTACGCTACGAGTACGCCCTCGAGTACGGCAGCGACGTCATCGAGATCCAGAACGATGCCATCGTCGCCGGCCAGCGCGTCCTCATCCTCGACGACCTGCTGGCCACCGGTGGTACCATGGGGGCGTCGGTCGACCTTTTCCGCAGCGTCGGCGCCGAAGTGGTCGGCACCGCCTGCATCATCGAACTCTCCTTCCTCAACGGCCGCAAGCGCCTCGACGTCCCCTTCACCTCGCTGGTCAGCTACGATTCGTAGGGTTCGAGCGGCAGCAGTGACGACCTGTCTGCGGCGGTTGCCAGCTTTGCGACCTTCTTCATCAGCGTCGGCAGCGCCAGCGCCGGAAAGTCCGCCGGAGCGACCCATCGCGGCTCTCCCGCCCCCGCCGCTTCACTGCTGCCGGCGGCGAAGCAGCGACCATGCAGCACGTCGAGGCGCAGATGAAAGTGGGTGAAGGTGTGCCGCAGCGAGCCGGGCAACGGGACCCAATGGGCGGCGGCCGGGGCGATGGTGACCGCCTCGGCCGCCGTCCAGGCGGCATCCCGCCAGGGTGTGGACGGGAATTCGATCATTCCGCCGAGGAGTCCACGAGGCGGACGTCGTCGTACCAGCACCGTTCCGTCCTGCCGCTCCGCCCAGAACACCACTCCCCAGCGGGTCGGCTTGGCCACGGCGGGAGCTGACCTCGGGTAGCTCTCCGGCACACCCGACCGCTGGTGAACGGCGCAGTTGTGCTGCCACGGACACGCGCCGCAGCGCGCCCGGCGCGGGGTGCAGACCGTCGCGCCGAGATCCATCAGCGCCTGGGCGAAGTCCCCTGGTCGCTCCGCCGCAACCAGGGCCTGCGCCAGGCGCGCAACTGCAGCGCGCGCTGCCGGCAATGGCGCTTCGACAGCATGCACCCGGGTCAGCACCCGCACAACGTTGCCATCCACTGGCACCGCCGGAAGATCGTAGGCAATCGCCGCGATCGCGGCGGCGGTATAGTCGCCGATACCCGGCAACCGCCGCAGCGCCGCTTCGTCGGCCGGGAACCGCCCGCCATGGATCGCGACGACGCAGCGGGCGCAGGCATGAAGGTTGCGTGCGCGCGCGTAGTAGCCGAGGCCCTGCCAGGCATGCAGCACGTCCTCCAGCGGGGCTGCGGCGAGACTCTTGATCGTCGGCCAGCGCTCCCGGAACGCCCGCCAGTAGGCGACGACGGTAACCGTCGTCGTCTGCTGCAGCATGACCTCGCTGAGCCAAACACCATAGGGATCGACGCGCTCGCCCGGCGGCGCGCGCCAGGGCAGATCGCGGCGCGAGCGGTCGTACCAGGCGAGCAGGCTCTGGCGAAGGGCGGTGTGGTTGAGCGGCAGGAGGCGGCTCCCGTGGGCTTGAAGCGATCGTCACCCGGATATGGCGCCACATAAGGGCGTCTTGCAAGCGGCGGGCCATGTGCGGGGTTGACCCGCTCAAACGGCGCCGCCATAGTCCTCGCCGCCGCACGCGAGCTCTATCACCGCCGAAATTCCGGTAGCGAGGCGTAGCAGCTGCACCGCTTGCGGGCCGGTCAAGAACAGGCTGATGGTGAAGACGCGTATGGTCGCCCTTGTCGCCAATGAAACGCAGAATGGCCTTGCCTCGGCACAACAGGTGCTGCGGCTGGAAGCCGCGGGAATCGAGGCGCTGGCGCGCTCGCTCGACGACACCTTTTCCCGCGCGCTCGATTTGCTGGCAAATGTGACCGGCCGCGTCATCGTGTCGGGCATGGGCAAGAGCGGCCACGTCGCCCGCAAGATGGCGGCAACGCTGGCATCGACCGGCACGCCGGCGAGCTTCGTCCACCCGGCCGAGGCCAGCCACGGCGACCTCGGCATGGTCACGCCCCATGATGCGGTGATCGCCTTCTCCAATTCCGGCGAGACGGCGGAGCTCGCCGATCTGCTGACCTACGCCAAGCGCTACAGCATCCCGCTCATCGGCATCACCGGACGTGCCGGCAGCACGCTGGCCACGGACGCCGACGTAGCCCTGGTACTGCCGGACATACAGGAGGCCTGCCCGATGGGCCTCGCACCCACCACTTCGACGACGGTGATGCTGGCCTTGAGCGACGCCATCGCCGTCGCCATGCTGGAGCGCAAGGGCTTTTCCGCCGACGACTTCCGCCTCCTCCACCCCGGTGGCAAGCTGGGCCGGCGGCTGCTGCGTGTCGGCAAGATCATGCACACCGGCGACGAGATGCCGCTCGTTGCGCCGGAAACTCCGATGGCCGAGGCCCTGATCGCCATGTCGTCCAGGAGTTTCGGCTGCGTCGGCATCGTCAGCGCCGACGGGCGACTGCGTGGTATCATCACCGACGGCGACCTGCGCCGGCACATGAGCGACGACTTCCTGACGCTCCCCGCCGAAGCGGTGATGACGCCCAACCCGAAGACGATCAGGCCCGACGCGCTCGCCAGCGAAGCGCTCGGCTTCATGACCAGCCGCTCGATCACCAACCTGTTTGTCGTCGATGACGGGCGGCCCGTCGGCATCGTGCACGTGCACGACTGCCTGCGCGCTGGCGTCGGCTGAGAGCGGGAAGCCCGCATTTGGCCGAACGGCGGGAACACCACCGGGCACTCGGCGCCTCATCGCCGCTGGCGTACCCCGGCGAAGCGGACAGGATGCGAGCCGAACGTCGTCGGCGGCTCTTCCGCATTCTGCGCATCGGCCTGCCCACCGCCACCGCACTGATCATCGTCGTCGCCCTGTTCTGGCCGCAGCTGATCGGCCAGCGCGAGCGCATCGACATCGCCGTCCCCCCGACGGCCACGGAAGGCGGCACGCCTCCGGAGGCGGTGGTCAACGCCAAGTATTCGGGCGTGGACCGGGCGGGGCGACCCTTCGAGATCCGGGCGAAGAGCGTACGCAACCCGGAGGGGGAGCAGCAGGCGCTGCAGCTGATGAAGCCGGATGCACAGATTGCCCTGAAGGACGGTACCCTGCTGACCATCGAGGCCGCCTCCGGTCTTTTCCGGCGCGACGACAACCAGCTCGATCTGCGGGGGGATGTCACCTTGCGACGCGGACCCGACCTGACCGTCAGGACCGACGAAGCAACGATTCACCTCGCCGACTCGACCGCCTCCGGCAACCAGGCCGTGGATGCTACCTCCTCACAGGGCACGCTCTCGGGCACCGGGTTTCGCATCGAAGACGCCGGCGACACCGTGTTCGTCACCGGCCCGGCGCGGATGCAGGTCGACGAGCATGCCGCTGATCCGGGCCGCCGATGAAGCGCGCCGCCCTGCCGCTGGCGGCGCTGCTGGCGCTGGCGTGGACCGCCGGCACGGCCTTTGCCCGTGAGGAGGCGCCGATCGCACCCGTGCCAGCGGGTGCGATCACTATCGACGCTGAACAGGGCATTGAGTGGCAGCGCACGGCGCGCATCGTTACCGCCAAGGGAAACGCCACGGCGGTGCGCGGCGATACGACCGTACGCGCAGACACTCTGACCGCGCGCTATCGCCAACGCCCGGACGGATCGATCGAGGTCTGGCGCATCGATGGCGATGGCGCCGTTCGCGTCACCTCGCCGCGGCAGAACGCGTTTGGCGACAAAGGCAGCTACGACGTCGCCGGCAGCAAGATGTCGATCAGCGGCAGGCAGGTGGGGGTGACCACGCCAACCAGCAGGATTACCGCCGAGGAGCGCATCGACTACGACGTCGACGGCAGGACGCTCGTTGCCCGCGGCAACGCCGTGGTCGTCGACGGCGACAGGACGCTCTCCGGCGACGTCGTCACCATCCGCTTTGCCGAGGACGCGACCGGCGCGACCCGGCCGCAGCAGATCGACGCCGAGGGCCGGATGAAGCTGGTAACACCAAGCGAGACGGTGACCGCCGACAGCGGCACGTATGATGTCGCGCGGCAGCTTGCGACGGCCGAAGGCTCCGTGCAGGTGGTGCAGGGCTCGAACCGGCTGAACGGCTGCCGTGGCGAGATGAACCTGCAGACCGGCGTCAGCCGCATGTTCGCCTGCGTTGGCGAGAGTGGCGGACGGGTGCACGGGGTCATCCTGCCGAACACGCTCAAGCGAAACTGAGACGACAAGCGCAACCGATGGGAGCCGGATGACGAACATCCTCGAACGCCAGGCCGCATCAGCGGCCCCTCTACAGGGTGAGAGCGAGCGGGCACGTCCTGCGGCGGGTGAGCGGGGACTGTTCGCCATCAACCTCGGCAAGCGCTACGGCACGCGGCCGGTGCTGCGCGGCGTCAGCCTCGCGCTGCAGCGCGGTGAGGTGGTCGGGCTGCTGGGACCGAACGGCGCCGGCAAGACCACCTGCTTCTACATGGTTACCGGCCTGCTCGCGCCGAACGAGGGCCGGATAGCCCTCGACGGCCGCGACATCACCTCCCTGCCGATGTACCGGCGGGCACGCCTCGGCATCGGCTATCTGCCGCAGGAACCCTCGGTGTTTCGCGGCCTCAGCGTCGAGGACAACATCCGCGCGGTGCTCGAGGTAGTCGAGCCTTCACGGAGGCGGCGAAAGACCACCTTGAGCGCGCTGCTGGAGGAGTTCGCCATCGAGCACATCAGACGGACCCCTGCTGTCGCCCTTTCCGGTGGCGAACGGCGACGCGTGGAAATCGCCCGGGCGCTGGCGTGCAATCCGCAGTTCGTCTTCCTCGACGAGCCCTTCGCCGGCATCGACCCGATCGCCCTCAGCGATATCCGCGCCCTTGTCGTGCACCTCAAGGACCGAGGCATCGGAGTGCTCATAACCGACCATAACGTCCGGGAAACGCTCGATGTCATCGATCGAGCATACATAATTTACGATGGTCGGGTACTAACTGAGGGAGAACCATCCGAGATCGTCGTCAACCAGGACGTGCGCCGCTTGTACCTTGGTGACAGCTTCAGCCTGTAGTAGGTCCGCCCATGGCTATGACACCACGGCTCGACCTGCGTCAGACCCAGTCTCTGGTGATGACGCCGCAACTCCAGCAGGCGATCAAGCTTTTGCAATTTTCCAGCCTCGAGCTGGCCGAATACGTCGACACCCAGCTCGAACAGAACCCGCTGCTCGAGCGCGAGGATTTTCCGGACGGCGCGGAGAACGGCGCCGGTTCCACTACCGAGGAAGCAGCCGCTGCGCCGGACGGCGAGCCGCTGTCCGTCGACTCGGCGGTGGATACCGATCAGGCCTACGCCGAGGACTACCTCGACGTCGACTTCTCCGACAACCTGTTCGATTCGGACCCCACAGACGGCAGCAGCCTTGCTGGCTCCGACCTCATGGGAGCCGGCAGCCGGATGTCGCGCGGGGGCACCTTCGAGGACCACGACGCCAGCGCCGATGACATCGCCCGCAATGCCCTGTCGCTCCGCGATCATCTGGTGAGCCAGCTTGCAGTGGAGATCCACGATCCGGTCGACCGGATCATCGGGGCCCACTTGATCGACATGCTCGACGAGGCCGGCTACCTCACCGGCGATCTCGCCGATATCGCCGCCATCCTCGGCTGCTCCGTCGAGCGGATCGAAGCGGTGCTGGCTCGCGTTCAGGAGTTTGATCCCACCGGCGCGTTCGCCCGCTCGCTGGCTGAGTGCCTGCAGCTACAGTTGCGCGAGCGCGACTGGCTCGACGAGCCGATGCAGGTCCTCCTCCGCCACCTTGACGCTGTCGGCCGGCGTGACTGGTCGGCACTGATCCGCCACTGTGGCGTCGATGGCGAGCAGCTGCAGGTAATGGTCGGGCGAATTCGCTCGCTCAATCCTAAGCCGGCCCTCGCCTTCGACTATGCCGTTGCCCAGCCGATGATCCCCGATGCGGTCATGCGGCAGCAGCCCAACGGCGGATGGGTCGTCGAGTTGAACAACGAGACGCTGCCGCGCGTTCTGGTGAACAATCAGTACTATGCCAAGGTCAGCCGCAACGTGAACCGGCGGGAAGACAGGCAGTACGTCAACGAGTGCCTGCAGTCGGCGAACTGGCTGGTCAAGTCGCTGCATCAGCGGGCGACGACCATTCTCAAGGTGGCAACCGAGATCGTCCGCCAGCAGCAGGATTTTTTCGTGAACGGAATCGAGTCGCTGAAGCCCATGGTGCTGCGAGACATCGCCGATGCGATCGGCATGCACGAGAGCACGGTCAGCCGCGTCACCTCCAACAAGTTCATGGCGACGCCCCGCGGCATCTTCGAGCTGAAGTACTTCTTCACCCACGCTGTCGGCGCATCCAGCGGCGGCGAGGCGCACTCGGCAGAGTCGGTGCGCTGGCGCATCAAAAAGATGATCGACGTCGAACCGGCCAACGCCGTTCTCTCTGACGATGCACTGGCAGACGCGCTGCAGAAGGAGGGCATCGACATTGCCCGGCGCACCGTCGCCAAGTACCGCGAGGCGATGCGCATTCCCTCATCGGTACAGCGGCGCCGACAGAAGAGCGAGCTGATATGAGTTGAACTTTCAATCTTGACCGTCATGGTAGCGACACCTAGTTTCCGCCACCTCGCGCAGAAGTGCGGCGGACGCATCTGGGCTGATCGCAAAAGCGTTGGCGGCGCCGCGCAAGCCAAGCTTTTGGGCCGCGACAGGGCCGTGTGTGGATTGGGATGCCGTATTGATGGAGCTTTCGATCAAGGGCCGGGGACTGGATGTTGGCCTTTCCCTGCGAACGCACGTACAGGAGCAACTCGAGGTTGCCGTCGCCAAGTATTTTGCCAAGGCGCATGATGCCGTTGTCACCGTTTCGCGCGACGGCCACGCCTTCCGTGTCGATATTTCCGTACACCCGACGCGGGGGTTGCTGGTGCAGGGTCAGGGCAGCGCCGGCGACGCCTACGCGGCCTTCGACAGCGCCTTCGAACGGATCAGCAAGCAACTCCGCCGCTACAAGCGGCGTCTCGTCGATCACCACCGCAATCGTGGCAGCGAGCCGCCGGAAACGACGCCGGCGCAGCAGTACATTATCGCTTCGGAGGCAGTGGAAGAGGAGTTGCCTGCCGACGGTCAGCCGGCCATCATCGCCGAGCTGCCGACCGAAATCGCCACCCTCAGCGTCGGCGAGGCAGTGATGCGCCTGGACTTGGCGGATCTTCCGGCGATGATGTTCCGCAATCAGGCAAACGGCGTTCTCAACGTCGTCTATCGTCGTCCCGACGGCAACATCGGCTGGATCGATCCAGCCAACACGCGGGCGACGTAACGGGCGGAGGCTTTATGGAAATAGCCAAATTGCTGACGCCGCAGTCGGTCATTGCCAAGCTGCGCGCAACCAGCAAGAAGCAGGCGCTGCAGGAACTAGCCAAGCGCGCCGCCGAAATCACCGGCCAGTCGGAGCGGGCGATCTTCTCGACGCTGATGAAGCGCGAGCGGCTGGGGACCACCGGCGTCGGTAACGGCATTGCCATTCCGCACGGCAAGCTGTCCACGCTCGACCAGCTCTACGGGATCTTCGCCCGGCTCGAGCACCCCATTCCGTTCGATGCCATCGACGACCGGCCAGTCGACCTTATCTTCCTGCTGCTGGCACCCGAATCAGCAGGCGCCGATCATCTGAAGGCGCTCGCCCGTGTCTCCCGGCTGCTGCGCGACAAGGCAGCGTGCGAGAAGCTGCGCGGCACCGACGACGCCGAGGCGCTCTACGCGCTTCTGGTCGATACCACCGCAAGCTGGGC
>JAEULG010000122.1 GCA_016793875.1 Rhodospirillales bacterium
TGGCGGCTGTCCTCCATCGAGAAGTACTCGACGCCGAACTCGGCGCAGTTCTGCGCCAGCGTCGCCACCTGGATGCGCGATTCCTCATCGGCGATGCCGTGCTTGCGGTCGGTGGTCGGCACGTTGTGATCGGCAACGGCGAGAGTCGCCTCCGGCCGGTGGACGCGCCGGCCGGTCATGCGCAAACCCTCGAAGGCCTGCGGGCTGGTCACCTCGTGCACCAAGTGGTGGTCGATGTACAGCAGGCAGGTTCCATCCTCCTGCACGTCGACCAGGTGGTTTTCCCAGATCTTGTCAAACAGCGTGCGCGGCTTCGCCACGTCTTCCTCCTCGCGGGCGGACTGTCCGCCCGCCGACCCTGCTTCAGGCGCCTTCTGCTTCCGCGGCAGCGGCGGCGGCGCGCCCGGCCCGGGCCGCCTCCTTCTCCTGCAGCGCCGCCTCGCGCTCGCGGGCGGTGACCTTGGCGACGTAGCCGTCGGTCTTCTCGGCGATGCGGGCGCTCTTGCCGCGGCGGGTGCGCAGGTAATAGAGCTTGGCTCTGCGGACGTCGCCGCGCCGAACCACCTCGATGCCGGCAATCGACGGCGAGTACAGCGGGAAAATGCGCTCGACGCCCTCGCCGTACGAGATCTTGCGGACGGTGAACGACGAATTGAAGCCGCGGTTGCGGCGAGCGATGCATACGCCCTCGAACGCCTGCACCCGCTCGCGCGTCCCTTCGACCACCTTCAGCTTGACCCGCAGCGTATCGCCCGGCGCGAACCACGGCGGCGTGCCGTTCGCCGTCAGCTTGGCGATCTGCTCTTGTTCGAATTCCTCAATGATCGTCATGGCTCGTCCTCAGCGCTATATGGGGTCGCCCGCCCGGCATGGCGATCGCCGGACCGCATGCCGGCCGCGGAATGCCGCGCCCATAGATCCGGGCGCCGCTCGCGGGTAATCCGCTCCGCTTCCGCCCTACGCCAAGCCGCGACCTGAGCGTGGTGACCGGATAGCAGCACGTCCGGTACGGCGCGGCCCTGCCACAGCCGCGGGCGGGTGTAATGCGGGTACTCGAGCAGTCCGTGCTCGAAGCTTTCCTCATCCAGCGAGCGCGCGTCGCCGAGCACTCCCGGCAGCAGCCGCACGCAGGCATCGATCAGCGTCAGCGCCGCCGGCTCGCCGCCGGACAGGACGAAGTCGCCGAGGCTGATTTCCTCCGGCCGGCAAACGTCCATCACGCGCTCGTCTACTCCTTCGTACCGTCCGCACAGGGCGATCAGGCCCGGCCCTGCGGCCAGCGCCCGTGCCCGCGCCTGATCGAACGGACGTCCGCGCGGGGTCAGATAGAGCAAGGGCAGAGCCGGATGCCGATCCACAGCGGCGCTTATTGCCGCCTCGACCACGTCCGGACGCATCACCATGCCGGGACCGCCCCCGAACGGTGCGTCATCGACGGAGCCGTGTTTATCGCGCGCAAACCCCCGGATGTCCATGGTTTCCAGGCGCCAGCGGCCATCGTCCAGGGCTTGGCCGGCGAGCGAGGCCGCGAGCGGTCCGGGGAACATCTCCGGAAAGATGGTCAGAACGCACGCCATCCACGGCGCCGCAGCGGCATCGCTCATCGCCGTGCGTCCTCGTCCTCGACCGGCGCCAGCAGACCGGGAAGGGCGGCGACGGTCAGCCGGCCGGCGGCGAGATCGATCTCTGGCACCGCCGCCCTGGTAAAGGGCACCAGCGCCGCAGCGGCGTTGTCGCGGACGATCTCGAGTATCGGGCCGCCGCCGTGGTCGTGCACCGCAACAACGCGGCCTGTTGGCGCGACGGAAGTGCCATCCTCGGCAACGAACGCCGCGGCGAGGCCGATCAGGTCGGCGTGGTAGTATTCGTCCTCCTCGCAAGCGGGCAGATCGGCGCGCGCGACGTAAAGACGACAGCCGCGCAGCGCCTCTGCGGCGGTGCGGTCATCGACGCCCGCCGCCCGCGCAATCAGAACGTCCTTCGCCTCGCCGACGATCGACAGGTGCAGCGAGCGCTCGCCGCGTTCGGTGGTCAGTGCGCCGTAGCCGGCGATGGCACGGGGATCGGCGGTGAAGCTGCGCAGGCGGAACTCGCCGCGCAGACCCCTGGCGGCGCCGATCTCGCCGACGCAGACGCGTCCTTCGCCGAAGGTGCCGCTCGCCGCCATTTCCGCTCCATTGCCCGCGCCGCGTCGGCGGCCGCCGTCCAGCGGCTCAGCCGGCGGCTTCCGCAGCGGCCTTCAGCCGCTCCTGCGCCTTCGCCTTCGGCTGCGGCTTCTTGCTCTGCTCGGCCCGTGCGCGGGGCTCCATCAGGCCGGCGGTCGCACAGAACTTCGCCACCCGGTCGCTCGCCGTCGCACCGCGCTCCAGCCAGTGGCGGATGCGATCCTCCTTGAGCAGGATGCGGTGGGGATGATCCTGCTGCAGCATCGGGTTGTAGGTGCCCAACACCTCGATGAAGCGGCCGTCGCGCGGGCTGCGCGAATCGGCAACGACGATCCGATAGAAGGGCCGCTTCTTGGCGCCACCGCGGGCAAGGCGAATTCTTACGCTCATGGGGTTCGTCCGTTCCTTTTCTCGTCTCTCGAAAGCCCGGCCGCGCCTAGCGCAGCGGCGGCATTCCCGGCGGCAGCATGCCGGGCGGCAGGCCGCCGCCGCCGCCGAACAGGCCGCGCTTGCCCATCTTGCCGACCTTTTTCATCATTGCCGCCATCTGCTGATGCTGCTTCAGCAGGCGGTTGACGTCCTGCACCGTCGCACCTGAACCGGCGGCGATGCGCCGGCGCCGCGAGGCATTGAGAATCTTCGGATTGCGTCGCTCCGCCGAGGTCATCGAGAGGATGATGGCTTCCTGGCGGGCGATCATCTTGTCGTCGATCTTGGCGTCGTCGAGCTGTTTCTTGATCTTGCCGACGCCGGGCAGCAGGCCGAGCAGACCCTTGAGGTCGCCCATCTTGCGAAGCTGGCGGAACTGCGCCGCCATATCTTCGAGGTTGAACTCGCCCTTCATCAGCTTGGCGGCAAGCTTTTCGGCGTCTTCCTTCTCGATCACCTCGGCAGCGCGCTCGACAAGGCCGACGACATCGCCCATGCCGAGAATACGGCCGGCGATGCGCTGCGGTTGGAACGTCTCCAGTGCGTCGAGCTTTTCGCCGACGCCCATCAGCCGGATCGGCCGGCCGGTGACGCTGCGCATGGACAGCGCCGCACCGCCGCGGGAATCGCCATCGACGCGGGTGAGCACGATGCCGGTGATGCCGACTTTCTCGTGGAAGGCCTTCGCCAGCGACACCGCGTCCTGGCCGGTCAGCGCATCGGCAACCAACAGCGTCTCGACCGGTCCCGTCGCTGCCTTGACTGCCGCCGCCTCGTCCATCATCCGCTCGTCGATGGACAGGCGCCCGGCAGTATCGAGGATGACGACGTCGTAGCCCTGGCGCCGCGCCTGGTCCATCGCGCGGTGGGCGATCGTTACCGGCGCCTCGCCGGGAACGATGTCGACCACGGCGGTTTCCGTCTGCTTGCCCAGCACCGCCAGCTGTTGCTGCGCCGCCGGTCGGTAAACGTCGAGCGAGGCCATCAGCACCCGCTTGCGCTCGCGCTTGCGCAGGCGCAGCGCCAGCTTGCCCGCCGTCGTCGTCTTGCCGGAGCCTTGCAACCCGACCAGCAGCACCGCGACCGGCGGCGGTCCGGCGAGGTCGATGCCGGCGCCGTCGCCGACCCGCAGCTTCTCGTCCGGCTCGCCGCCGCTGAGCATGGCGACGAGGTGATCGTGGACGATCTTGATGACCATCTGGCCGGGGGTGACGCTGCGCAGCACCTCCTGGCCGACGGCGTGGCTGCGGACGGAGGTAACGAATTCCTTGACCACCGGCAGGGCGACGTCGGCCTCCAGCAGCGCGATGCGCACCTCGCGCATCGCCTCACCGACGTCCGCCTCGGTCAGCGCGCCGCGCTTCTTCAGGCGGTCGAAGATGCCGCTCAGCCGATCGCTCAGGCCTTCAAACACGCGTCCCTGCTTCCTTCCGCCGGACGTTCTGCGCCGGCAACGAAAAAGAGCCAGTGCGCTGCCTGCCGCCTGGCTCTGCGTGGTCCCTCCTATGGGGCGAAGGAAATTAAGTGAGGCGCCGGCCAGAAGTCAAGCAACGCCGTCGCGTGGCGGTGCGCTGGGCTGGCCCGTAGCCGGACGAAACCTGCGGAAAGGCGGTGCTTGTATCGCCGCAGGGTATTGGGAATAATCCACGGCTTCTTCCGCCGTCCTCGGATCGCGGGTGGGGCAGGATTCCCTTTATGGATAGCAGTGCGCCGCGCGTCGGCCTCGTCATGGGCAGCCAGTCCGACTGGCAAACGATGGGCCACGCTGCCGAAACGCTGATAGCCCTCGGCGTTGCCCATGAGATCCGCATCGTGTCCGCCCACCGCACTCCCGACCGGCTCTACGCCTATGCCCGCGGCGCCCGCGAGCGCGGCCTGCAGGTCGTCATCGCCGGTGCCGGCGGGGCAGCGCACCTGCCGGGGATGATGGCGGCGATGACGCCGCTGCCGGTGCTGGGCGTGCCGGTGGAGAGCAAGGCGCTCTCCGGCCTCGACAGCCTGCTCTCGATCGTGCAGATGCCGGCCGGGATACCCGTCGGCACCCTGGCGATCGGCCGCGCCGGGGCAATCAACGCCGCGCTGCTGGCGGCTGCCATCGTCGCCCTCGGCGATCCGGCCGTCGCCGCGGCCCTCGACCGTTATCGCGAGGCACAGTCGGCTGGTGTGGCCGAGCGGCCGGAAGGGTCCTGACGGAACCCATGAGCACCTCATACAGCGGGCCGTTGCCGCCCGGCTCGGTGATCGGGATTCTTGGCGGTGGCCAGCTCGGCCGGATGACCGCCCTCGCCGCCGCCGGTTTCGGCTACCGCTGCCATGTCTTCACGCCGGAGGCGGATGCGCCGGCGACGCAGGTGTGCGCGCAGACCACCATCGCCGATTGGGACGATGCCGAGGCTCTGGCGCAGTTCGCCGCCGCCTGCGATGTCGTCACCTACGAGTTCGAGAATATCCCGGCGGCGGCGGCGGCCCTGGTCGGCCGCCATGCCATCCTCCGGCCGGATGTGCGCGTTCTCGCAATCTGCCAGGACCGGATCACCGAAAAGACATTCCTCGGCCGCATCGGCGTGCCGACGACGCGGTGGCGCGCCGCGGGCGATCCTGATGCGCTCGCCCGCGGCGTGGCAGAGACCGGGCTGCCGGCGGTGCTGAAATCGGCGCGCCTCGGCTATGACGGCAAGGGACAGGTGGCGCTCGTTCCGGGGATCGACCTTGCCGCGGCGTGGGCCGAGACGGTGGCGACGGGGATGGCGAGCGCCGGCCAGCCGGCGATCGTCGAGGCGTGGGTGGAGTTCGCTCTCGAGATCTCGGTGATCGTCGCCCGCTCCGCCGGCGGTGATATCGCCGCCTATGTGCCGGTGGAGAATCAGCACGAGAACCACGTGCTGCGGCGGACGATCGCCCCCGCAGCCATCACGCAGGCCCTCGCCGCCAAGGCCGAATGGCTGGCGAAAGCGATCGCCGAGGCACTGGAGCTGGTCGGCGTGCTCGCCGTCGAGATGTTCGTCGGCGGCGACGGCGCGCTACTGGTCAACGAGCTCGCGCCGCGGCCGCACAACTCCGGGCACTGGACGATCGATGGTTGCGCGGTATCGCAGTTCGAGCAGTGCGTCCGCGCCGTCGCCGGCCTACCGCTGGGGCCGACGCGGCGGCACGCCGATGCGGTCATGGAGAATCTGCTGGGGGACGAGATCGCCCGCTGGCCGGAGCTCGTCGCCGATCCGGAGGTGCAGCTGCATCTTTATGGCAAAAACGAGGCACGGCCGGGCCGGAAGATGGGCCACTTCACCCGCCTGCGTCCGTGTCGCTGACCTTGCGTGCCACGAATAGATGCCTAGAGGGTGCGCACCCACGAGATATTGTTCATACCCGCCGAATCGCCTTCCGGGGATTCGCTGCGCCGGGGTTCCGGGGGCCGCCCGGCGGGCTTTTGGCGAGGCCGAATCGAGGGGGATCCACTGTGATCGATTCGGACGTTCGATCGGGCCGTTAGGGCCCGCTCTTCATGTTGTTCTGTAAGGCTACGCGAGGTGCGTTGAGACTCGGCCGCAAAGCTTGTGCATCATCGCTGCGAACGGCCGGGCGGCACAGCGCAAGCGCAGATTTCTTCTCGTTCCGGCGACCCAACAGGGCAAACGCATGACTTCGGCGACCCAGGCAAAGACAATAGAGCGCTCATCACCACCCTTTCAACTGCGCGGGGGTGCATACACGCTGCTGGTGCTGCGGCTGAACGATCCGAAGGATCCGGCGCTGTTCCAGGCACTGGCCGACAAGATTGCCCAGGCTCCCAACTTCTTCCGCCATGCACCGGTTGTCATAGACCTGCAGAATCTGGCGGACGCGCCGCCGTTCAACATGGCGGAACTGGGCCGACGGCTGCGCCAACACCAGCTGGTGCCGATCGGCGTACAGAACGGCACCGAGGAACAGAACCGGGCGGCGGTGAACGCTGGCTGGAGCCTGTTCCCCGAGGGCCGGCAGGCACCGATGCGCGAGGGCGCGCCTTCGGCACGGCCGGTGGAGGCGCCCGCGTCGGCGGGCGCAGCCAAGCCGGCCGACGCGGTGGAAGCGGCAGAGGAAAAGCCAGCACCGGCGGACCCTGAAGCCGGGGAGGCGATGCACGGGGTGACAGCGCGGCTGATCACCCAGCCGGTGCGCTCCGGCCGGCAGGTCTATGCCCACGGCGGCGATCTGGTGGTGATGGCATCGATCGGCGCCGGCGCCGAGCTGTTGGCCGACGGCCACATCCATGTCTACGGCGCGCTGCGCGGCCGGGCGGTGGCCGGTGTTTCCGGCGACCGGGAAGCACGCATCTTCTGCCGCTCGCTGGAGGCGGAACTGGTTTCGATCGCCGGCTACTGGCGCGTGCGCGACGACATTCCGGACGCGCTGATCGGCAAGCCGGCACAGGTCTTCCTCGACGGCGAGCGCATCGCCATCGAGCCCCTGGCGTAACGGGGACAACCACGGCCGCCGGGTCTGTGGACGGATCGGCCTTTCGGGTGAAGTGGAGGTGAAGTTGGGTAAGGTAATCGTCATGACATCCGGCAAGGGCGGGGTCGGCAAGACCACGTCGAGTGCCGCATTCGCCGCTGGTCTCGCCATGAAGGGACAGCGCACCGTCGTCATCGACTTCGATGTCGGATTGCGCAACCTCGACCTGATCATGGGCTGCGAGCGCCGCGTCGTCTTCGACTTCATCAACGTGATTAACGGCGATGCCCGCCTGAGCCAGGCGCTGATAAAGGACAAGCGCATCGAGAACCTGTCGGTGCTGCCCACCAGCCAGACCCGCGACAAGGACGCGCTGACCCGCGACGGCGTCGAGAAGGTGCTGGACGAGCTGCGCGACCAGTTCGACTACATCGTCTGCGACAGCCCGGCCGGCATCGAGCGCGGGGCGCTGATGGCGCTCTACTTCGCCGACGAGGCGGTCATCGTCACCAACCCGGAAGTCTCCAGCGTACGCGACTCCGACCGCATTCTCGGCGTTCTGGGAAGTCGCTCGCGACGGGCCGAGCAGGGACTCGAGCCGGTCAAGGAGCATCTGCTGCTGACCCGCTACGATCCCTCGCGAGTGGAAAAGGGGGAGATGCTGAAGCTGGAAGATGTGCTCGAGATCCTGGCGATCCCGCTGCTCGGCATCATCCCGGAGAGCGAGACGGTGCTGAAGGCATCCAACCTCGGCATGCCGGTGATCCTCGATCCCACCTCGAAAGCCGGCCAGGCCTATACCGACGTCGTCGGCCGCTACCTCGGCGAAACCATCGAACACCGGTTCATGCAACCGGAGCGGCGGGGCCTGTTCCAGCGCCTCCTGTGGAGGACCGCATGAGCTTCTTCAGCCTGTTCCGCTCGCGCGCCAAACCGTCGGCCACCGAGGCGAAGGAGCGGCTGCAGATCCTGCTTGCGCACGAGCGCTCCGACCTCGCCAAGCCCGACTACCTGCCGCGGCTGCACAAGGAGCTGCTGCAGGTGATCGCCAAGTACGTCGAGATCGAGGAGGACAAGATCATCGTCGATTTCGAAACGCAAGGCAGCGTCTCGACCCTGGAGGTCAACATCGAGCTGCCGAGCCGCGCCGGCGCCCGGCCACCGCTGCTGCAGGCCGCCGCCACCTGAGAGGGTGGCGCCTGGCGGCGTCAGGATCAGGGCGGCCCCGAGCCCGCGGCAGACGGCTCAGCCGCCGGTGACGCTCATATGCCGGGCGACCGCCGGCCCGGTGTGGTCGCGGTCGATGATGAAGTCGTGGCCCTTCGGCTTGCGGTCGATGGCTTCGCGAATGGCGGCGGTCAGCGCCCCATCGTCGGGGCTGGCGCGGAGCGGTGCGCGCAGATCGGCGGCATCGTTCTGGCCGAGGCACAGGTAGAGCCTTCCGGTACAGGTCAGCCGGACGCGGTTGCAGTTCTCGCAGAAGTTATGGGTAAGCGGGGTGATGAAGCCAAGGCGGACGCCCGGCTCGACCACCTGCACCCAGCGCGCCGGCCCACCGGTGCGATAGGTAAGAGGAGTCAGCGTCCAGCGCTCCGCCAGCCGGCGGCGAACCTCGTGTAGCGGCAGGTATTGCTGCAGCCGGTTCTCACCGCCGATATCGCCCATCGGCATAACCTCGATCAGCGTCATATCGAAGCCGCGCGCTGCGCACCACAGCACCAAGTTCGGGATCGCGTCCTCGTTGATCCCCTTCAGGGCGACGACGTTGATCTTCACCCGCAGGCCCGCCGCTGCGGCGGCGTCGATGCCGGCAAGGACGCGCGACAGTTCACCGATGCGGGTGATGGCGCGGAACCGGTCCGGATCGAGCGTGTCGAGCGATACGTTGACCCGGCGGACGCCGCAGGCGGCGAGGCTGGCGGCGTGCTCGGCGAGCCGCGAGCCGTTGGTAGTCAGCGTCAGTTCGTCCAACGCCCCGGAGACCAGATGCCGGGACAGCCCGCGGAACAGCGGCAGAATGTCGCGCCGCACGAGCGGTTCGCCGCCGGTGATCCGCAGCTTGCGCACGCCAAGCCGCACGAAAGCCGTACACACCCGGTCAAGTTCCTGAAGGCTGAGCAGTTCGCGCCGCGGCAGGAAGGTCATCTGCTCGGCCATGCAGTAGACACAGCGGAAATCGCAGCGGTCGGTGACCGAGACACGCAGGTAGGTGATGGCGCGGCCGAAGGGATCGCGCAGCGGCACCGGTGCGGGGTGCAAAGCGGTGGCGGCGGGGGAAGTAGCGGCGCTGGGCCGCGCACCCTCGCTCCAGTCCACCGGCTCAAAGCTCAACGACGCCTCCTGTCTTCCGTGCCTTCAACGCTCACGCCACCGACGCTGCTCACCATAGATGGGGATCGGGACGGACGCACAACATGGCGATAGGGATGGGGGTGGACGACGACACCGCGGCGCAGCGCGGCCGCCGTGTTGTGCGAACGTGTCGGGAACGGGCTGCAAACATCTTGGCGCGACAGGGTTGTTGTGTATGATGCCCGGCCATCCCGTTGCGGAGCCGGCATGAACATCCCCGAAGCCCTGGCCTTTGACGACGTGCTGCTGGTTCCGGCGGCTTCCGCGGTGCTGCCGGCCGATGCCGACGTGCGCACGCGGCTAACCCGGAGGGTCGCCCTCGGTATTCCGCTGATCTCGGCGGCCATGGATACCGTCACCGAGAGCGCACTGGCCATTGCCATGGCCGAGGCCGGCGGGCTCGGCGTCATCCACAAGAACATGTCGGTTGAGGCCCAGGCGGCCGAGGTGCGCCGGGTCAAGAAGTATGAATCCGGCATGGTCGTCGATCCGATGACCATCGGGCCGAAGGCGACGCTGGCCGACGCGCTGAGCCTGATGAAGTCGCACAAGTTCTCCGGTGTGCCGGTGGTCGAGGACGGCAGCGGCAAGCTGCTCGGCATCCTCACCAACCGCGACGTCCGCTTCGCCAGCGATCCGCGGCAGCCGGTCAGCGAACTGATGACCCGCGACCAGCCGGACAAGCCGCTGGTCACCGTCCATGACGGCGTCGGCCGCGAGGAAGCGAAGCGGCTGCTGCACAAGTACCGCATCGAAAAGCTGCTGGTGGTGGACGACGACTACCGCTGCGTCGGCCTGATCACGGTGAAGGACATCGAGAAGGCGGAGCGCTTTCCCAATGCCTGCAAGGACGAGCGCGGCCGGCTGCGCGTCGGCGCCGCCGCCGGCATCGGCTTCGCCGGCATCGAGCGCGCCGAAGCGCTGCTCGATGCCGATGTCGATGTCGTCGTCATCGATACCGCTCACGGCCACTCCGCCGGCGTCCTCGAAGCTGTCGCCGAGATCAAGAAGCGCAGCAACTCGGCGCAGGTGATCGCCGGCAATATCGCGACGCCGGACGGCGCCCGGGCCCTGATCGACGCCGGGGCCGATGCGGTGAAGGTCGGCATCGGCCCCGGATCCATCTGCACCACCCGCATCGTCGCCGGCGTCGGCGTCCCGCAGCTCACCGCGGTCCTCGAGGTGGCCGAGGTGTGCCGGCAGTCCGATACGCCGGTAATCGCCGACGGCGGCATCCGCTATTCCGGCGACCTCGCCAAGGCGATCGCCGCCGGTGCCGACTGTGCCATGCTCGGCGGCCTGTTCGCCGGCACCGACGAGAGCCCGGGCGAGGTGTTGCTCTACCAGGGGCGCTCCTACAAGGGCTACCGCGGCATGGGCTCGATCGGCGCCATGGCGCGCGGCTCGGCCGATCGCTACTTCCAGCAGGAGGTGGCGAATACGCTGAAGATGGTGCCGGAAGGGATCGAGGGCCGGGTGCCGTACAAGGGGCCGGTCGCCAACGTCATCCAGCAGCTCATCGGCGGCTTGCGGGCGGCAATGGGCTATACCGGCAACGGCACCATCGCCGCCATGCAGCGCGGTTGCTCCTTCCGCCGCACCACCTTCGCCGGCCTGCGCGAAAGCCACGTCCACGACGTCACCATCACCCGCGAGGCCCCCAACTACGCCGGCCAGGGAGGCCAGTGATCTATCCGTAACGCCATCGTCCCCGGGCGCCGATCAGGGGAGTGGTGCATCGCGCTGCGCCTGGAAGACGCTGCCGCCTCGCCTCCATGACCATGACCACCGCGCTTCCGCGCACCCCTGCGCAGGGTACGCTGCATGGCAAAGCCCACCACTGGACGACAGGGCTTAGAGGATTCGGCGGAACGTAAGGTCTTTGCATCGGGCGGGCGGCGTTGCTACAGTCGCCGTGGACTCGCTCGCAACGGGAAGGGGTCTCGTCGGGCGCGGTGCGTCCCGGTGCGTGCCACAGTCTCGCAATGGCTTTCGCTCGATGAAAATCGTCGCCTGCAACAGCAACCGGCCGCTCGCCGATGCGATCGCCGCCTACCTTAATCTGTCCATCTGCAAGGCCAGCATCCGCCGCTTCTCCGACATGGAGGTTTTCGTCGAGATCCACGAGAACGTCCGCGGCGAGGACGTCTTCGTCATCCAATCCACCTCCTACCCGGCCAACGACAACGTCATGGAGCTGCTGGTAACGCTGGACGCGCTGCGGCGCGGCTCGGCGCGGCGGATCACCGCGGTGATCCCCTACTACGGCTACGGCCGCCAGGACCGCAAGTCGGGGCCGCGCACACCGATCTCGGCGAAGCTGGTTGCCAACCTGATCACCGTCGCCGGCGCCGACCGGGTGCTCACCCTCGACCTGCACGCCGGCCAGATCCAGGGCTTCTTCGACATCCCGCTGGACAATCTCTATTCGGCCCCGGAATTCAGCCAGGACATCCAGCGCCGGTTCAATTCCGAGGACCTGCTGGTGGTCTCGCCCGACATCGGCGGCGTCTTTCGCGCCCGCACCATCGCCAAGCGGCTCGGCGGCGATCTCGCCATCATCGACAAGCGGCGCGAGCGCGCCGGCGTCTCCGAGGTGATGCACGTCATTGGCGACGTCCGCGATCGCCGTTGCATCCTGATCGACGACATCGTCGATTCCGCCGGCACCCTGTGCAACGCCGCCCGCGCGCTGATGGCGGAAGGTGCTTCCTCGGTCGCCGCCTACGCCACCCACGGCGTCCTGTCCGGCGGCGCGGTGGCGCGCGTCTCCGCCTCGCCCATCGACAAGCTGATCATCACCGACAGCATTCTTGCCACCGAGGCAGTGCGCATCTCCCACAATATCGAGCAGCTGTCGATCGCGCCGCTGATGGCCGAAGCGATGAACCGCATCAGCGACGAGGCCTCGGTCTCCAGCCTGTTCGACTGACCGCCGCTCGCGGCTAACACAAGAGGCTTTCGGGGTCGTCCGGCCGGCCAACCGGCCGACCTTCGTTTTTCGCAAGAGGAGTTGAGTTGATGGCTGACGTCTTTTCCCTCGCCGCCGAGGTTCGCGGCCGCGCCGGCAAGGGCGGTGCGCGCGAACAGCGCCGCGCCGGCCGGATCCCGGCGATCATCTACGGTAACAAGCAGGAGCCGCTGATGATCGCCCTGGACGGCGCCGAGATGCTGAAGCATCTGCGCCGCCCGGGCTTCATGACCCACGTTTTCGAGGTCGCCGTCGATGGCCGTAAGGAGCGGGTGTTGCCGCGTGACGTGCAGCACGACCCGGTCTCCGGCAAGCCTTTGCACGTCGATTTCATGCGCTTCAGCGCGACGACGAAGGTGGATGTCGAGGTCGAGGTCCGCTTCGAGAACGAGGAAAAGTCGCCCGGCCTGAAGCGCGGCGGCGTGCTCAACATCGTCCAGCACAGCATCGTCCTCGTCTGCAAGCCCGACGCCATCCCGGAATACGTGACCGTCAGTCTCGACGGGCTTGAGATGGGCGATGTGGTGCATCTGAACGCCATCACCCTGCCGGAAGGTGTCGAGCTCTACGAGGACGATCCGCACGCCACCATCGCCAGCATCGCCGCGCCGTCCACCGAGGAAGTCGCCGAGGCGGAAGACGAGGGCGAAGAGGAAGCTGCGGCGGAAGGCACGGAGAAGGCGGAGTAGTCCGGCTCTGATCGTCCGCGGCCGGCTGGTGGTGGGAGCAGGACGATGGCGGGCGAACGGGTGCTGCTGGCCGGCCTCGGCAACCCGGGGCCCGAATACGCCGGCAACCGGCACAATGTCGGCTTCATGGCGGTGGATGCGATCGCCAGGCGCGAGCGCCTGTCGTGGGTGCGGTCGCGCTTTCACGGTGTCACCGCCGGCGGATCGCTCGGCGGCCGAGAGACCCTGCTGCTGAAGCCGTCCACCTACATGAACGAGAGCGGCCGGGCGGTGGCGGCGGCGGCGCGCTTCTATAAGATCCCCCCCGCCAACGTGTTCGTCTTCCACGACGAACTCGATCTTGCCGCCGGGAAACTGCGGGTCAAGCTGGGTGGCGGCGCCGCCGGGCACAATGGGCTGCGCAGCATCGATGCGCTGTTCGGCAACGGCTATTGGCGGGTCCGGCTCGGCATTGGCCATCCCGGCGACAAGCGCCGGGTGCTGGGACACGTTCTCGACGACTTCGATGCCGAAGACCGGCCGTGGCTCGATCCGCTGTTGGCAGCGATCGCCGAGCATGCGCAGGTGTTGGTGGCGGGCGATCCGCCCGCCTTCGCCAGCAAGGTGGCGCTGACCCTGAACCCGCCGCGACCGAAGCCTCCTCGCCCCACCAGCCCTCCGGCGGAAGCCTCCCTTCCGGCGGGCACGCCCACCGAGAACAAGCAAGAAGAGCGATAGCATGGGTTTCAACTGCGGC
Source organism: Rhodospirillales bacterium (assembly GCA_016793875.1). Classification (GTDB taxonomy): domain Bacteria; phylum Pseudomonadota; class Alphaproteobacteria; order Rhodospirillales; family Defluviicoccaceae; genus Defluviicoccus. Next base: position 13,777 of record JAEULG010000122.1, read on the forward strand.
ATCGTCGGGCTGCCCAACGTCGGCAAGTCCACGCTGTTCAACGCCCTCACTGCCAGCGCCGCCGCAGCGGCCGCCAACTTCCCGTTCTGCACCATCGAGCCCAACGTCGGCCGGGTCGCCGTGCCGGACGAGCGGCTGGCAAAAATCGCGACCATCGCAAAGTCGGCGAGGGTGGTGCCGACGCAACTGGAATTCGTCGACATCGCCGGCCTCGTCGCCGGTGCCAGCCGCGGCGAAGGTCTCGGCAACCAGTTCCTTGGCCATATCCGCGAGGTCGATGCGATCTTGCATCTGCTGCGCTGCTTCGAGGATCCCGACGTGGTGCACGTCGGCGGCGCCGTCGATCCGTTGCGCGACGCCGAGATCATCGAGACCGAGCTGATGCTGGCCGATCTCGACAGCGTCGAGCGGCGGCTGACCGCCCTGGTCAAGCGCGCGCGCGGCGGCGAAAGGGAGGCGAAGGAAAGCCTGACGCTGGCCGAGCGGGCGGCGGCGGCGCTGCGCGAAGGCCAGCCGGCGCGCACCGTGGCGGTGTCGGAGGAAGAGAAGAAGGCGTTTGCCGGGCTGCAGCTGCTCACCGCCAAGCCGGTTCTCTACGTTTGCAACGTCGAGGAAGGGGACGCCGCCGCGGGCAATGCGCTGAGCGCCCGGGTGGCGGAGCGGGCGGCGGCCGAAGGAGCCGCCAGCGTCGTGATCTCGGCGCGCATCGAAGCTGAGGTCGCCGAGCTCGCCGAGGACGATCGCAGCGAATACCTCGCCAGCCTGGGGCTTGCGGAGACCGGGCTCACCCGGGTGATCCGTGCCGGCTATGCGCTTCTCGACCTGATTACCTTCTTCACCGCCGGCCCAAAGGAAAGCCGTGCGTGGACCATCCGCCGCGGCACCAAGGCGCCGGGTGCGGGCGGCGTCATCCATTCCGACTTCGAGCGCGGCTTCATCCGCGCCGAAACCATCGCCTATGACGACTTCATCGCGCTAGGCGGCGAGCAGGCGGCGCGCGAAGCCGGGCGGATGCGCGCCGAAGGCCGCGATTACGTCGTCGCCGACGGCGACATCCTGCTGTTCCGCTTCAACGTCTAGCTTCCGGGCTGGGGATCGAACGAGCTCACCGCAACCGAGCCAGCGTCCCGGCAAGGTTACGACAGCGCAGCGGGTTCCGGTGGTACGGCCTCTTCCATCACCTCCACCCCTAGGGTGACGCGGACCACGTGCTCGGCGCCGTCGTCAATCAGCATAACCCCGATCGCCGGATCGGCGCCCTCTCCGTCCACCGTCAGCGATTGGACGCCGCGGCAGACCCGTTGCGGGTTTTCCACCAGGATTTCGTACCGGGCCGAGTGGTAGCGCAGGGTCATGCGGTAGGCCGGCCAGCTCTGCGGCACGCACGGATCGATCCGCAGCATCCGACCGCTCAGGCGGAAGCCGAGGATAGCCTCAATGCCGGCGCGGTACATCCAGCCGGCTGAACCGGTGTACCAAGTCCAGCCGCCGCGACCGACGTGCGGCACCTCGCCGTAGACGTCGGCGGCAAGGACGTAAGGCTCGACCTTGTAGCGCTGGACGCCGACGCGGGTGCGGGCGTGGTTGATCGGGTTGAGCAGGCTGAACAGCTCGCCGGCACGGTTGCCGTCGCCGACCGCGGCCTGTGCCATCACCGTCCACACCGCGGCATGGGTGTATTGCCCGCCGTTCTCGCGGATCCCCGGCAGGTAGCCTTTGATGTAGCCGGGATCGAGCGGTGCCTTGTCGAAGGGCGGCGTCAGCAGCAGCACAATGTTGTCGGCATAGCGCACCAGGTACTCGTCCACCGCCGCCATCGCCCGCGACGCCCGCGCCGGGTCAGCGGCGCCCGATAGCACCGCCCATGACTGGGACAGCGAGTCGATCCGACACTCGGCCCCCGAGGCGGTGCCGAGGGGGGTTCCGTCATCGAAGTAGGCGCGGCGATACCAGTCGCCGTCCCAGGCATTGCGCTCCGCCGCAAGGCGCAGCTTGCCGGCGTGGGTGCGCCATCGCTGCCCGCGTGCCGCCTCGCCGCGCTTCTCGGCGATCGTCGCGAACCGCGTCAGCGTGGCGTAGAGGAACCAGGCCATCCAGACACTCTCGCCCTCGCCGCGCTGGCCGACGCGGTTCATGCCGTCGTTCCAGTCGCCGGTGCCGATGTGCGGCAATCCGTGCCGACCCACCTCCAGCCGGCAGTCGAGCGCCCGGGCGCAATGCTCGAACAGCGAGGCCGTCTGCGCCGAGACCTGCGGCTCGAAGTAGGCGTCGTGCTGTTCCTGCGGCAGCGGCGGTCCGTCGATGAAAGGCACGTCCGCTGCCAGCACCTCGTCATCATCCGTCACCTCGATGTAATGAGCGACGGTGAATGGCAGCCAGACCAGGTCGTCGGAGATGTGGGTGCGCACGCCTTTGCCCGAGGGCGGGTGCCACCAGTGCTGCACGTCGCCTTCCGGGAACTGCCGCGAGGCCGCCAGCAGGATCTGGCGGCGCGCGATATCCGGCTTGGCCACCGCCAGCGCCATCGTGTCCTGAAGCTGGTCGCGGAAGCCGTAGGCGCCGCCCGCCTGGTAGAAGCCGGCTCGGGCCCACACCCGGCAGCCCAGCGTCTGGTACAGCAGCCAGCTGTTGAGCAGCAGATCCATCGCCCGGTCGGGCGTCCGGACGCGCAGCGCCCCGGCGACATCATCCCAACGGCGGCGAACCTCCGACAGCATCTCATCGGGATTTTGCTGGCGATAGCGCAGGATCAGCTGGCGGGCCTCTTCCTCGTCCGCTCCCTGACCGAGCAGGATGATGACCTCCGTCGTCTGTTCCGGTGCCAGTCGCAGGCGCGTCTGCATGGCGGCGCAGGGATCGAGGCCGCCGCCGACGCGGCCGGAGAGAACGGCGTCAGGCGCCAGCCCGGCCGGCCGGTCGAGCGTGCCGTTACGACCGATGAACTCGGTACGGTCCGCCGTCCAGGTGGACTGCGCGCCGGCCATGTCGAGAAACGCGACGCGCTCGCCGAACTCCTGGTTCCAGGGATTGCGGGCCATCATCGCCGCGGTGGTGCGGTCGAGCGCGGTGACGATGTACGGCACAGACGGCGGCCGCGCCGGTCCCAGCACCCATTCCACGTAGGCGGTTACCGAGATCTCGCGCGGGCGCCGCGAGCGGTTGCTGACAATCAGCCGCGAGATCTTTACCGGATCTTCCGGCGGGACGAATTGAGTGAGCGTCAGTCCAATATCGTGGCTGGCGTGCTCGAAGCGGCTGTACCCCTGCCCGTGGCGGACGACGTACGAGCTGTCTTCGCGGATCGGCAGCGGCGTCGGCGTCCACGTCTCACCGGTCTCCTCATCGCGCAGGTAGAGAATCTCGCCCGGCGGATCGCCGACAGGATCGTTTGTCCATGGGGTGATCTGGTTCTCGTGGCTGTTGGCGCACCAGGTGAACCCCGATCCGGCCTCGGTAACGATGAAGCCAAAGTTCGGATTGGCGATGACGTTCGACCACGGCGCCGGGGTGTACTGGCGGGCGCTGAGGACGATGACGTATTCCTGGCCGGCTTCGCCGAAACCGCCGATGCCGTTGAAGAATTCCAGCACCGGCCGCGGGGGCGGCGTCTCCTCCCGCGGTGGCGCCGGCAGGATCGCCCTCCCCCGCCCCGGCGCCGGTTGGCGTGTCAGCAGCCGGATCACCTGCTCGGCAAGCGTGCCGTCGCCGGAGCGCAGCAGTACCCGCGCCGAGGTGAGCAGCAGGCGCAGTTCCTCGGGGTCGACCTGCGATTCCTTGACGGTGAAGACGCCACCGCGATCGGCCCCGGATCCGGCGGCCGCTTGGCGGGCGCGGCTTAACGCCTCGAGCGTCGCCTGCGTGTGCTCGTAGTACGAGTGCTGCTGCTCGTTAAGGAAAACGAGGTCAACGATGAGGCCCTTCATTCGCCAGTAGTCCTGCGCCAGCAGCAGCTGGCGGGCGATATCCCGGGCTTCGCCCTCGTCCACCCGCAGCAGCACGATGGGCCGGTCACCGGAGATGCCGTGCGCCCACAGCGCGGACTGGCCGCGCTGGTTGCGCTGCAGCACCTCCTGCGGCGCGCGCAGCAACGGATCGACGTAGAGCAGCCGGGTCGCCAGCCGCTGGAACAGGTGCGCCTCGTCCGGGCTGATGCCGAGGTGACGAAGCTGAACCTGCGCCCGCGTCCACGCCTGGGTTACCGTCTGCTCGAACACCGCCACGTCGCGATAGCGGTCGGCGATCGCCAGCGCCTCCTCGCGGGTGTTCGCCGCGAGCGTCACGAAGTTCACCCGCACCGTCGCCCCGGGGGCGAGCTGCACCCGTTTACGTATGCTGAAGATCGGGTCGAGCACCGGTCCGAGGCTGCCGGACAGCGTCTGCTCGTCGTGGACGGCGCTGGGCGCGCGGACATCCTGGTGCCGGCCGATGAAGCGCGCCCGGTCCGTCTCGTACTGGACGCCGCTGCGCGCCCCGGTGGAGACCGCGAGGTGGGCCGCCCAGTACGCCGGCTCGTCCATGCTGCGCGGCCGCCGGGTCGCCAGCAGGGCTTCGATTCCCGGCACGAATTCCGTCTGCACGAAGAGGTTGGAAAACGCCGGATGCGCCGCGTCGGCAGCCGGGGTCGCCAGCACGATTTCGGCGTATGACGTCAGCTCGATTTCCCGGCTGCGCGCGCCGAGGTTGCTGACGGTGACCTGACGAACCTCGACATCCTCTTCAACGGCAATGACCACTTCCAGCTTGGTCAGGATGCTGCCGTCCCGCCGCTTGATCTCAGCGCGTTCCTCGGAGTAGCTGACCTCGTAAAGGTCAGGCTCGGCGCCGGTCGGCTGGTAGCCGGCCGACCACACGGCGCCGCTCTGCAGGTCCTTCAGATAGATATACTGCCCCCAGCAATCGCGGGTGGAATCCTCGCGCCAGCGGGTGACGGCGAGGCCATTCCAGCGGCTGTAGCCGGAGCCGGCGACCGTCAGCATCACCGAGTAGCGGCCGTTGGACAGCAGGTGCGCCCGCGGTGTCGGCGTGTGCGGGGTCTCGAAGTGGCGCAGTGCCGCCGGCACCGAGCTGAGAATATGCAGGCGCACCCCGGCCTGGGCTTCGCGCGGCGTCGCGACGTCGATCGCCCGCGGCATGCGCTCCTGCAGCAGCAGCTCGGCACTGCGCACCTCGGGCTCGGCGTGGAAGCGGGTGCGCATCCGCCAGCCGGTCAGTACGTTGGCGAGGGCGACGACCGTCATGCCCTGGTGGTGGGCCATGTAGGCGCGGATGACCACGTGATCGCGGCCGGCCGGCAGCCGGTCGACCGTGTAGTCGACGGATTCGTAAAAGCCGCAGGTGCCGCGGGCGCCGACCGTGGCCAGCTCCGCGAGGTTACGGGCTGCGGCGGCGGGATCGACCATCGCGGCAAGCGCGGTGGCGTAGGGCGCAATCACCAGGTCTTCGGACAAGCCGCGTTTCAGGCCGAGGCCCGCCACGCCGAAGTTCGAGTACTGGTAGGTCATGTTGAGGTCGCGCACGTTGAATGCCGATTCCGAAATTCCCCACGGCACCCGCTGCTCCCGCCCATAGGCGATCTGGTGGGCGACCACCTGCCGGTTGGTATTGGCGAGGAGGCTCGCCGGAGGCACCGACATCACCAGTTCCGGCATCAGGTACTCGAACATCGACGCCGACCACGAGACCAGCGCGGCGCCGTCGCCCACCGGCGTCATCGGCCGGCCGAGGCGGAACCAGTGGCTGGCCGGAACGTCGCCGCGGGCGACGGCGACAAAGCTTGCCAGCCGTGCCTCCGAGGCGAGCAGATCATAGGTGCTGGCATCGAGAGCGCTCTCCGCCGGGCGGTAACCGATGGCGAACAGCTTCTGCGTCTGGTTGTAGAGGAAGTCGAAGCGCATCATCCGGCTGTGCCGGTCGGCGGCATCAGCAAGCTGAAGGAGGCGGCGGCGAAGCGGCTCCGCCGCCGCCTCCATGTTGCGGATGTTGCTGTCGATGGCGGCACGGACCGCGATCGCCCAATCGGCCAGCACGCGAAGATCCGGGCCGTCGCGCTCGCGACGCAGGGCCTGCGCCGCATCGACGAGGGTCTCGGCGCGGGCGGCGAGCTGGCGCCACGGCGAGGGGCTGGTCCGCAGCTCGGCAGCCGACTGATCGAGGAACGATTCGATCTCGTGAATCTCGCGATCCAGTTCGCGGCGATCGACGGCCCCGCCGCGCCGGTCGTCGGTCACCCGCTCGGCGTAGTCGTGCAGCACACGCAGCGTATCGCGGATACCCGCCACCGCTTCGTCGAAGCGGTGCGGCATCTCGGCCAGCTCCAGGCAGGCCTGACGGACGACGATGAGGTGGCCGGCGAAGTTGCCGCTGTCCACCGTCGAGATGTAGCGCGGCTCCAGCGGTACCAGCGTCTGCGTGTCATACCAGTTGTAGAGATGGCCGCGGAATGTCTGCAACTTGTCGAGGGTGCCGAAGGTGTCTTCGAGGCGCTCGGTCAGCTCGACCGTGCCGATCCAACCGAAATCGCGCGCCGAAATCGCCGCCAGCAGGTAGAGGCCGACATTGGTCGGCGAGGTGCGATGGGCCGTCTGCGGCGGATCCTCCTGGAAGTTGTCTGGTGGCAGCCAGTTGTCGCCGGCTGTCACATACCGCTCGAAGTAGTGCCAAGTCTGCCGCGCCGTCGAACGCAGCATCCATTCGGCATCTTCCGACAGCGGCTCGGGACGCGCGCCCGGGAGCGGCTTGCTGATCCAGCGGGCGATGGCGGGTGATGCCGCCCAGGCAGCGACGAAGGGCGCGGCGATGATCAGGGCAGAGGGATGGACCAGCGCGACAATGGCGGCGGCGCCTGCCGCCAGCACAGGAGCGCTCCACATCCTGCGGTAGGCACCCCCAAGGCTCAGATCGATATGGCTGTGCGCCTGCGCAGCGGTCACCCACTCCAGCATGTGGCGGTGGCTGATGGTCATCCGCCACAGCGTCCGGGCGATCGCATCGGCCATCATGATCGCTTGATGTGGTAGCAGCGCCAGCGCGAGCGCGGTGTGCGCACCGGCAAGGCGGAGATCGTGACCGGGTCCGCGCAGGACAATCCGCCGTGATGCGCGCAAGCGCGCCGGCCGCAGATAGCTCACCAGCGGCGTCAGGCTGGGAAGCAGAAAGACGGCGACGACGAAGGCGGTGATGGTCAGCGGCAGCGCGCCGGAAAGGCACCAGCCGAGTATCAGCAAAGCCAGGGCCGCCGGAGCGACCAGCGTCCGGCGTAGGTTGTCGAGCATCTTCCAGCGCCCGATCACCGGAAGGGAGCCGCCGGTGCCGCCCTTTGGGCCGTTGCCGAAGATCCACGGGAGGAGTTGCCAGTCGCCGCGCGCCCAGCGGTGCCGGCGGGCGGCATTGACCTCGTAGCTCGGCGGATAATCCTCGAACAGCTCGACGTCGGAGCACAGGGCCGCCCGTGCCGCGATCCCTTCGAAAAGATCATGGGAAAGCAGGGTGTTGTCGGGAACCCGCCCGGCCATCGCCTGCTCGAAGGCATCGACGTCGTAGAGGCCCTTGCCGGTGAAGATGCCTTCATCGAACAGGTCCTGATAGACGTCGGAAACAGCGAATTCGTAGGCGTCGGTGCCACGCGGCCCGGCATAGATCTTCTGGTGCAGGGTTCCTTCGCCGACCTCTGGCAGCGTCGGTGCGACCCGCGGCTGCAACAGCCCGTGTCCCTGCGTCACCCGGCCGCGTTCGGCGTCATAGACCGGCCGGTTCAGCGGGTGTGCGATGGTGCCGATCAGCCGCCGGGCACCGCCGCGCGGCAGACGGGTATCGGCATCGAGGGTAATGACATAACGCACGTCCGCCGGAGCCGTCGCCGGCTCACCGCCGAGCGGCAGGAACGTCGTCTCGCTAGCGCCGCGGAGCAGCCGGTTGAACTCATGCAGCTTGCCCCGCTTGCGTTCCCATCCCATCCAGCGGCCTTCGCTCGCGCACCACAGGCGCCGCCGATGGAACAGGTGAAAGCGCGGACCGCCGTCGGGCGTGGGCGGATGGCGCCGGTTGAGCGCCGCGATCCCCTGCTCTGCTGCCGCCAGCAATTCCAGGTCCTCGGCGCTCGTCTCCTCCTGCTGCGCATCGCGCCAGTCGGAGAGCAGGGCAAAGCGGATATCGCCGTCGGCGTTGGCGAGGTAGTGGGTCTCCAGCAGCTCGATCTGCTCGGCGAGCGCCGACTTGCTGGTCAGCATCATCGGCACGACGACCATCGTTCGCAGATGGGCCGGCACCCCCTCCTTCAGCTCCAGGCGCAGCAACCGGCGGGGACCGAGCAGTTCCGGGACCAGCCGGTTGACCAGCGCCACCGCCACGTCGGAGGCCGGAAAGAGTGCCAGCAGAGTGAGGACGACGAGAAGAACCGGCCCTTCCTGTCCGCCGCTGGCAATCAGCATAAACCCCGTCAGGATCAGCGCGGTGAACAGCAGGATGCTGCCGAGAAAACTCACTTTCGCGGTAGCCCGCAGCCGGCGTTCCAGCCACTGCCACAGCGTCAGCCGCACGCCGAGATCGAACTCCAGTTCAGCCCGCCCGGCCCCAACGAGATAGTAGCCGGGATCGGCCATCACCGACCCGCGCTCGGCCGCGTTGGCCCGGTCGGCCGCCGCCCTGGCGACCTCGACCTCACTGCGTCGCGCCCCTTGCGCCATGTCCTCGACGGCGTGGCGGTAGCGATCGCGGCTGGCGAAATCCATTGCGGCGACGTCGGTGCCAGCGCGCAGCGCCGCCTCCACGAGGCTTACCCCCTCGATCAGCTCCGCCCAGTCGACCGACGACATCAGCCGCATGCTAGTGATGACGTTGCGGATGAGGAGATGACCCAGCACCTGCTCGTGGTGCTCCAGCTGCACGAGATCTTCGACCGACCGGCCTTCCGCCGCAAGGCGATCGCCGAGGCGGGCCAGAACCGGCGTGGTGGCCGGATCCCGATCGCGCAGACGTTGGGTCAACTCGGCGACGAACGTGCTCCACAGCGGCGTCGACTGCCAGCGGTCCATCGCGGCGCCGGCGTCTATATGCCTGCCAGGGTCTTCCAGCAGTCCGTCGGCGAGGGCGTCAGCCTCGGCGCGGGCAATGCGCCGCTGGATGACCCGGTCGCTCAGACGCCGCAGGTTCTCCACCAGCACGAGACGCAGCGAGATCGCGAGCGCCCACAGCTCGCCCAGCGTCAGAGGCTGCGCCCGCTGGTAGGCGTGAACAAAGCGCGACAACGTCGCCGGATCGAACCGGCTGTCGGTGTGCTCGACGTACGCCCAGGCGATGGCGTAGACGCGCGGGTAGGACTTGAACACTCCTCCGGCCAGCTTCGGCAGCTTGCGATAGAACCCGCGCGGCAGGTCCTCACGGATTTCGCGCAGTTGCTCCTCGACGATGTGGTAGTTGTCGACCAGCCACTCCGCCGCCGGGGAAATCGGCTCGCCGGCACCGACAGCAGCACCGATCTGGTCATACGCCTGCCGCAGCGCCTCGCTGTTCTCCCGGCATCGCTTGAGCACTGGAATGCCCCGGCGGATACCCGGAGCGACGAGATGGGATGCTGCGAGAGGCTCGGCGAACTGCTCGAGCCGCTCGGTGCTGAAGAGTTCCGACCGGATAGGCGGCAACAAGGGCATCGGCGTCATCTAACCACGGCCTCGCCTGTCAATCGGCTGGAGTGACCGATCATCGATACAACCCGTCTCACAGGATGGCAGGGATGTAGCTGTTGCCGAGGCGATGACATGCCGAGCAGAGGCGGGAGCGCCCGCCTCTTTCGCCACCATGCCCCGCCCTCCCTGTCAGTTCGGGAACCCCTGGCTGCTACAACGCCGGCGGACTTGCGGTCCAGACGACGGCGTCCCGCTCGGAACTCCTCGACGCATCGCTGATGCGATCGAAGGCTGCCAGCGCCTGCCCGACAACGTCTCCCATCGTCAGGTACTTGTACGTCGCAAGGCGGCCGAGGAAGAAAACCGCCGCGGAACTGCGCGCCAATTCCTCATACCGCCGGTAGAGGCCATCGCCTCCGGCGGCAGTGAGCGGGTAGCCGTGCTCGTCGGCGGGAATAGCCTGGTAGGGCAGCTTTCCGTAGCAGTATTCGAAGTATTCGTCGATCGGGCCTGTGTAGATGAGGCGGCGGAAAGGAATGATGTCGCGGACTTCGGTGTAGTCCGTGTTCAGCATCAACTTGATGTTGTGATGGGACAGCATTCTGTCGAACATCTGGGTGTAACCGTCGGCCGGGACGAGGGGCTTGCCGACCAACTTTTCCCGCACTTCTCCGACCGCAGGCACCGCGCTCGCCCGTGCATCGCTGTACGGCATCGCTACCGGGCGGCGCGAGGCATCACCGTCGCGCTCCACCGATTCACCAACCCCTCGCATCGCGGGACCAGAGACAGCGCGCAGGGGCGTGTACAGATCGCGCCCCGCGTTGCGTTCGGCCTCGTGCCACCCGGTGAAGCGGGAAAGGTAGTCGAGGACACGAGTGTCCTCGGTCTGCAGGACGTGCAGCCCGTAAACCGACCTCCGTAGTCCCATGGCGTCGAACCGGTCATAGGAATTGCCGCCGATATGCGAGCGCCGGTCGAGCAGAAGCACCAAATCTCCGAACTGGCTGGCCAGCCTCTCAGCCAACACACAGCCAGTGAATCCGGCACCGACAATCAACCAATCGAACATGGTTGTTCATCCTCCACAGTTGGGGTCAGACGACGTCAAGGACATATGCGAGCGGATTCTTTCGGTCTCAGACGGCAGGCACTGCACCTATCGGCAATCCCGATCTCCTTTCCTCGCTCGGATCCGTGCACCGGGTCCGTTCTTGTCAGGGGAAGCAGCCAACCCCGCGGCGTGCTCCAGTTGCTAAATGCTCGATACCTGCCAGAGGTTCCGCACGGGGCCAGGAGCAAAGCGCATGCCGTCGAGGCTTGGCATCGTCAGAAGCCATGCTCCCTGTGGCACGCAGAGCGGGTTGCACTGCCGCCGCGGACGGCCATCCAGGGGAAGCATCCGCCGGCAATAGACTTTGTCCAGACGTTCCGGCAGTATTGGAGTGGGTTGGAGTTATCCGATCGGAGAAGATTGCCGTGTACGCGGATCACACGCTGACGCCGAAGGAAGCCATCCGGCTGTGCGCACTGGGCACTCTCGCAATGGCGCCGGTGCGCTATGGCGAGCTTGCAATCTCCATCCGGCATTTTGTCAGCCGGGTGATCGGGCCGACCCCGGAGGTTATGGGGCATTCACTGGAGCTGCTGAAGTATGAGGGGTTGGTCGAGACGGTAGAAGGCAGCGACGACACCGCTCTGCTACAGATTACCGACGACGGTCGCGCCGAAATGCGGGCCCTGCTGATCGCTGACCTGCGGCCGTCGAACACGGAGCTCAACACCCTGATTACGGCCCTGAAGTTCCGCTTCCTGCACCTGCTGCCGGCACAGGATCGGCAGGCGCAAGCAGAACTGCTGGAGGCCTCGGTGGAACGGGAAATCGCCCGTCTGCAGGACCTGCGGCGTCATCCATCCGGTGCAGCGCCCTACCTCGCCGACTGGCTCGACCATCACCTCGCCTCCCTCGAAGGCCGGCTGGCATGGCTCGGCCGCTTCCGCGAGACCCTGAAGGCGGGCTGACCAAGCCGCACGCCGGCACAGCGCAGCCTTGGGTTCGTGTCGGAGTTAAGGGAGCCTGGACGGAGGCATTGCGCCGGTTACGTCCGAGCCTCAATAGTGGAAGGTCGCTTCTTACCCTTCGCTGGCAGCCGGCTCCGGATGCAGCAGGGGGTGAAGGTGCTTGATCAACTGATTGCGGTCGATCGGCTTTCGCAGGACACAAAGGCCACGGTAGCGCTCGGGCAAGATGGTGTCGGTATCGTAGCCGGTCACCAGGAGGACGGGCGCGCCGCGGCTGCTCAGCAGGTCGGCGACCGGAAAAATCAGATCACCCTTGAGGTTGACGTCGAGGACGCCGCCGACGATCGCAGCACCGCGACCTAGCTCCATCGCCTCCCGGACGGTGGTTGCCGGCCCGACCACCTGCAGGCCGGCCTCGCTCAGAATTTCAGTGATTTCGAGTGCCGCGAGCGGCTCGTCCTCGGCCACCAGGATGCGGGGCATCGCTGACGCCAACCGGACGAACCCGGTCTCCTGCTGCTGTTGCTGGGTCTGCTGCTGCGGCGTTTGTTCCGACTGCTGCGCCGGTGCAGACGGCATTGGAGCTCCCGATCCGGTGGCCAGCCACATGCCGATCCGACAACAGATGCCTTCAGGATTGAACTCTATTGTCAGGCTCGACCGCGGCGCCTTGCCCAGCACGCTTTCCAGCAGGCGAGTCCCGAACCCGCGGCGCACCGGTGGCGCCACAACCGGTCCGCCGCTCTCCTGCCAGGTCAGTGCGAGCCTCGAATCGTTCCCCTCCTCGGTGATGGACCAGTCGATGGCGATGCGGCCACCGGAAGCGGAGAGTGCCCCGTACTTGGCGGCATTGGTGGCAAGCTCATGGATGGCCATGGCAAAGTCGAGCGCTTGGCGCGGCGGCAGAAGGCAGTCTGCCTCCCCCGACAGCACCACCGCCTCGTCATCGCCATCGGCATAGGGGTGCAGTTCATCCCGGATGATGCGGGTCAGGCTGGCGCCCCTCCACCTCTCGCTGGTGAGCAGGCCATGGGTGCGCGCCATCGCCGCCACTCGTCCCTGAAGCCGGCGCGCCAATTCCTCCTGCGAGGGCGCGCTCTGCGCCGTCAGCCCGATCATCGCCTGCACCGAGGCAAGAATGTTGCGCACCCGATGGTTTAGCTCGGCGGTCAGCAGGTTCTGCCGCTCCTCGGCCGATTTGCGGCCGTTGATGTCGAGACAGACGCCGATCCACTCGCGAACCCGGCCGTCTGCTTCCCGGACGGGGACGGCGCGGGCATCGTACCATGCGTAGTGGCCGTCGCCGGCCCGCAGCCGGAACTCGGCAGTGAAAGGCAGATGGTCGCCCAGTGCCTCCTTCCAGCAGGCGCGCACGCGGTCGCGGTCGTCTGGATGCACCGCATCAAGCCAGCCGAAGCCGGCGCACTCGGCAGGACTCTGGCCGGTGATCGCGCACCATCCGCTGGCATCCGTCGCCTGTCCGTCCGGGTTGGTTGTCCAGACGATCGACGCCATGGCTTCGGTCAATCCGCGATAGCGCTCCTCGCTTACCCGCAACGCATCTTCCCGGCTCTCGACGGTAGCGCGGGCCTGTTCCGCCGCTTCGCGTGCCTTACGTTCTTCCGCCAGATGAATGCGCGTCTCGATCCACTTGCCTTGCCCCACCGCCGCCTTCTTCAGCGCCATCTGAACCGCCGCAACCTCGCGGATCGGAGAGCGCGGCATGTTCGTCGGCTCACCCCGCACCATTGCACCTGCCTGCTGTGCGAGCAGCTGCAGGGGGGCCGCGATTCGCCGGCCGAAAAAAATCGCCGCAAGGCAGGCGAGGAGCAGCGACGCCAGTGCGCCGGCAGCCAGCGTCCACGCCCATGCTCGCGTCGGGTATCTCGCGACGTCCTCCGGGGCGGCGACGATGATCTTCCAGCCGGTTTCGGCCAAGCGTTTGAAAGCTACCTTGTAGGAGGCACCTCCGGTGACGACATCGGCAAGACCATCATCCCGTTCTGTGATTGCACCGGCGAAGGCGGCGGCCTTCTGACCCGCATCCACAAGGGGGCTGCCGGCACTGGCGACGACCACATCGGCGCTGTCGAGCAGGATGACCGCCCACCCGCCGGGAAGCTTCTGGCTCGCCAGCAACTGGCTGAACCGGTCGGGCGTCACGACCATGCTCAGCGAGTATAGCACACTGCCACCACGAACGACGGGCACGACGACGGCGGCGACGCTCCGCTGCGAAACTCTGCCCCAGACCAAGTTGGTGATCTCCGGCTTGGCGGTCGCCAGGACCGTCCGCACCGTTTCCGGAACCGAAGAGAGCGGCAGCGGCTCGCCGTATGGCCGCAGCGTATTGAGCACCTGCTGCGTCGTCGGCGCAACCAGCGCAACCCACCCCGAATAGTGATCGGCGATCATGCTGGCCTGGGCGTGCAGCGCCCCCCAGTCCTGAGCGTCGACCGCGGGAGAGGTGGCGAGCCCGTAGAGGACCGCCTCGATGGTCTGGATGTCGCGATCCACCGCCAGCGTCAGGCCGCTTGCCGCTCCCTGCAGGCCGCGATCCACCGCCTCTACGTTCAGCTTCAGGACCGAAGCCGCATAAGCGATGGCAAGCGCCAGGATCGGTGCCAGCACGAGCACCAGCAGGATGACGAGCGCGTGGGCGATGCCGATTCCTCGGCGTCCCTCCGGTCCGGACGGAGCATCGTCGGCAGGAGGCGCACTCTCGCCGCCGCCAGCGAGAACGTCGCCCACCACTACGGTCGTCGGTGATGCCGTCTGGGTCAAGACGAAATGATCCGCCTGAACAGCGACGGCATCATGGCGGACACACTCAATTGCTGGAAACGGGCGGCCGCCGCGATCGCAGCGGCGACAGGACATCGGCCAGCGTATCGCGGACGCGCCCACGGAGCTTCGGCACGAGCATCACCGTATCGATGCGGCGATCGAGGAAGGCCCAGGTGTCGGCGAAATCCTCCGAGGAATCATCAAGCCAGTACAATACGACGGCGGCGTAGACGGCGGCGAGGCTCAGGCGCTTGCTGTAGAACCCGAGGTCGGTGGCGGTATCGCCGCACGCGTACCAGATGGCGTTCAGTGTCCGCCATGTGCACTTGAGCGCCCGGCCGGTATTGGACGGGAGCGCGAGGAACGACATCGTCCGACGCACCGCCTCCCGCCACCGCCCGTTGACCTCAATGCGGGCGCGCATCAGGGTGGCGATGCGATCAGGCATCCGCAACGACGCGAAGTCCGGCTGGTCTGCCGCGGCCAGCATCTGCCGGTCGGCCCAATCCGACCAGTATTCGATGATCTCCACTGCCCCGCCTGGGAACGCGAGTTCACCCTCGGCGACACTAAGACCGGTATCAGCATAGGCGGCGTGCAACGTGGCGGTGCGCCAGCCCTCGAAGGCGACATGAGGCAGGGCCGCCAAGAGAATGCGTTCGCGAACCCTCTCTTCGGCGACGTCCACCGGGCAGCCGGCGACATCGCCGCCGTCGCCCGTCACCGGATCAGTGTCTGTCATCTCGATACCTCACTGGCGGCGCGCTGCGCCTGAGCATGCGACTTCGCACGTTGCACCTCCTCCACGAAGCCGAACGTAGCCAGATCGCGTATCCGGCGGAAATAGAGCATTCCATCCAGGTGGTCGATTTCGTGCTGGACGACGCGGGCGTGAAAACCTTCCGCCTCCCGGTCGATCTCGTCCCCGGCGAGCGAGAGTGCGCGGTAGCGGATGCGGCGCCAACGCGGCACCTTGCCGGTCAGCCCGGGAAGCGACAGGCACGCCTCCCAGTCTTCGTCAATTGCGGGATCGAGCGGATCGATCTGCGGATTGATCAGGCAGGTGAGCTTCACCGGTCCACCGGATGTCCCTTCGGCGGCCTCCGGATCGGCGGCTCGCTGCGGCGGCACGAAAAAGACGATCACACGCAGACTGGCGTGCACCTGTGGAGCGGCGAGACCAACCCCCCCGGCGTCTGCCATCGTCTCCACCATGTCGGCCACCAGTTGCGCAATGGCCGGATCGGTCGGATCGGCAACCGGTTTCGCTTGCCGCGCCAGGACCGGGTGGCCGGCTCGGGCTATCTTGAGGATCGCCATCTGATGCGTTCCCGTCCTTGCGTCGAATGTCGTATTCCGGGAAGGGTATGGCAACCCCGTGACCATGCAAGAGGCAGCGGAGGCGCACGCACCCGGTCCGCGCGCAGACTTCCCACCGCCGCTGTCGTGTGCTACATACCCCGCTTCCATACGATTTCCGCACATTGAAAGGGAAGCGAAGCCGCCGTGCAAGTCATCGTCCGCGACAACAACGTCGATCAAGCCCTGAAGGCGCTGAAGAAGAAGATGCAGCGCGAGGGCATTTTCCGGGAAATGAAGCTGCGCCGTTCTTACGAGAAGCCTTCCGAGCGCCGGGCTCGCGAAAAGGCCGAGGCTGTGCGCCGGGCGCGCAAGCTGGAGCGCAAGCGCCTCGAGCGTGAGGGCTTCTAGTCTCTTTACCATCCGGACAATCAAAAGGGGCGTACCGGCCTCGACGGCTGCCCTTGTCAAACGGGCAGGAATCGGATGGATCGGCTGCAGATCGGGAAAGCATCCCTGATCATGAAGCACCGCGGCGGGCGGGTCGACGCCTTCCGCGCGGCTTGGCTGTGTTCGAGTTAGTTTCGCCGGCCGCCGGCTGTCAAAGCGAACATCCCGATAGTTGATAACCTCCAGCCGAGCCGGTCCGCATGGGCATGTGGCGCGTCATTCTTCGCGTACCCGATACCGCAGCACCTGCATTCGAGGCGGCGCTGGCGTCCCGCTGCTACGCCCTCCTCTCGTCCGTTCCCGAAGACGGCGAATGTTGCCTCGTTGCCCTCGCGGCGGCGGAACCGCAGACAGGTGAACTCGAAACGCTGCTGAGGCTTGCTGCCGCCAGTTCCGGAGTGGTGCTGCCAGCAACGGTCATTGAAATGCTCCCCGAGCGCGACTGGCTGGCGGACAACCGCGAGCACTTCCGGCCTTTCCGCGTCGGCCGCTTCTGGATCGCCGAACCTGGCGATCCCGCTCTCCGCCCCGGCGGGCTGATCGAGCTGCGGATTGAAGCGGCCACCGCCTTCGGCTCGGGCCGGCATGATTCGACCGAGGGCTGCTTACGCGCGCTCGACCTGATCACCGGCAAGCACCCGCGGCGCGTCCTCGACCTGGGCTGCGGCTCCGGCATCCTGGCGATCGCTGCAGCCAAGCTCTGGTGCGTCCCGGTGCTGGCGTCCGACATCGACCCGCTCGCCGTCGCCGTGGCGCGGGCCAACGCCCGCCTCAACGGCGTGGGGACGCTGGTCCGGACCACCATCGCGACCGGTTACGGCAGCCCTGCCATCGCCGCCGCCGCGCCGTTCGACCTCATTCTCTGCAATATCCTGGCGCGGCCGCTCAAACGCCTGGCGCGCGCGCTCTCCCGCCATCTCGCGCCGGGCGGCACCGCCATCCTCGCCGGGCTGCTGCGCAGCGACGGCGCCGATGTGCTCGCCGCCCACCGGGCTGTCGGCCTCCGCCTGGTGCGGCGGATCGACGTTCGGGAATGGCAGACGCTGGTTATCCGCCGACCCGGCTAGCGCTCCTTGAGCCGCGGCAGCAGCTCGGCAAAGTTACAGGGCCGGTAGCGGATGTCGAGCTGGTGGACGAGCATGTCGTCCCAGCCGTCGCGGCAGGCGTTGGGCGATCCCGGCAACGCGAAGATGTAGGTACCGTGGGCGACGACGGCCAGAGCCCGGCTCTGGACCGCGGCGGTACCGATCTTGGCGTAGCTCAGCCAGCGGAACAGCTCGCCGAATCCGGCAATCTCCTTGTCGGCGACCGCCCGCACCGCCTCCGGCGTGACGTCACGCCCGGTGATGCCGGTACCGCCGGCGGTGATGATCACATCGATGCCGGGATCGGCCGTCCAAGCGCGCAGCGCGGTGACGATGGCATCCATCGCGTCGTTCACGAGCTGGCGCCCGGCGAGCCGGTGGCCGGCTGCCAGGATCCGCTCGGCGAGGATGTCGCCGGAGACGTCGGTGTCCATGGTCCGCGTATCGGAGATGGTCAGGACGGCAATGTTCACCGGCGCGAACGGCCGGTCTTCGGCGATCTTACTCATGTTCCGCGATCTCGGTGCTTTGCTGTGGGATGTCCCAGTTCGGCCACCGGCCGGCGGCCAGGGCGTCGAGCGACGGCGAATCGATGCCGAGCCGGTGACGGTAGATCCACAGATTGGCAAGAACGTGCTCAATGAAGCCGCGGGTCTCGCCAAAGGGGATGGTCTCGATGAATAGCAGCGGATCGTCGCCGACCTGCGGATTGCGCCGCCACCGCTCGACGTTAGCCGGGCCGCCGTTCCACGCCGCCGTCAGCATGAACAGATCGGGGCCGACGGTATCGTCGGCGAGTAGCAACTCCAGGTAGCGCTCGCCGAGCGCAATGCTGACCTCTGGCCGGCGAAACTGGGCAGCGCCGCCGGTGTACCCGGTGGCGCGGGCGATGAACCGGGCCGTCGCCGGCATCAGTTGCATGACCCCGCGCGCTCCGGCGCGGCTGACGGCGCCAGGATTGAAGTTCGATTCCTGCCGCATCAGCGCATAGACGAGGGCGCGATCGGTACTGAATCCGCCTTCCGGCCGCCATCGGGGAATTGGGTAGGACGCTCGGGGATAGTCGATTCCGGAAGATGCCAGGGTGCGGCTGAGCCGGAACGCGAGATCGGCCATGCCGGCGTTCTCGGCAATGATCATCGCGCCATGCGCCAGTTCGCCGCGTCCGCCCGCCGCGAGGCTGCGCAAGATGCGCTCAGCCCGCTCGTAATCCCCCGAGGCGATCAGCGCCAGTGCGCCCTGACCCTCTGCCGTTTCGTTGAACGCCGCGACCGCCGCCTTGTCGGCCTCGGTCAGGTTCCAGCGAAAAGGCATGGGCAGGCCGAGAATCCGACGGGCCAGGATGCCGTAGAACGTGCCGGGCGCATCCGCCGCGACCTGTAGCCAGCGGGTCACGTCATCGGGTTGCCGGGCAAACAGGTGCGCCCTCGCCGCCCAGAATGCGCCGCCGGCGACGAACCACGGCGACCGGCCTTGCGTCGCCGCCGTCTCGAACGAACCTGCGGCGGCTGCATAATCCCCTGCCCGCCACGAAGCGAGGCCGGCAGACCAAGCAGCGTCGGCGGAAGCACCACCGCTGCGCCCGATGGACGCCGAGTCGTCAAGCCCCGCAGGAGATGTCCCGCGGATGAGGACAGACGGATCACCGATCGCCGGTTCCAGCACAGTTTCACCGACGATTCCAGGCGAGTCCAGATTGTCCGAGTATTGTGGAGATAACTCTGCCGGTACTTGCATATCTGCTGCCGCAGGCATTGCTGCCAACAACGAACAATACCCGGCTATACCGACGAATCTGCGGAATCGTTGCAATATTCTGCCCCGGAATGTGATGTTGGAGCCCTTCTAACAACGGCTCGTGCTGGGGGGCAAGCGAAATTCTCGCCGACTGTTCTCAGATAGACACGCTGCGCCGGCACTGGCAGGCGACGAGAACGATTCAGTCCTCGTGAATTCTACTTTTGATCGCCAGGAGATCGCGCCATGCAAGCCGCTTCTGGGCAGGCGAGCGCAGCAGATAGGCCGGGTGAAACAGCGCCGTCGCCACGATCGGCCGAGGCATCCGTGGCGTCTGGTAGGCGAACCAGCGGCCGCGCAGCCGGCCGACGCTCTCCGCCACGCCCAGCAGCGCCACTGCCGCGGGACCACCGAGAGCCACCAGCAGGCGCGGATCGATGATCTCGATGATCCGCTCGACGAAGGGCATGCACGTCGCCACCTCGGTCGAGGTGGGACTCCGGTTGCCCGGCGGCCTCCAGAAAAGTGTGTTTGTTATGAAGACATTGGAGCGGTCGAGGCCGATCGATGCGAGCATCTTGTCGAGGAGGCGGCCGCTCGGGCCGACGAACGGCAGGCCACGCCGGTCCTCCTCGGCGCCGGGGGCCTCGCCGATCAGAACCACGCGCGCCTGCGGGTTGCCATCGCCGAACACGAGGTGGGTCGCGGTCGCCGACAGCGGGCAGGCGTCGAAGCCGGCAAGCGCTTCGCGCAGTTCGTCGAGGGTGCTCATGCGCGCCGCGAGACTCACCGCGCTCTCAACCGCAGCGATCCCTCCCGACGCTGCGGCACCTGCTGTGGCCGTCCGCCGAGGGGACGCCGGCGACGGCGGAGCGCGTTCGACTGGCGTCCGGGCAGGCTTTTCCGCCTGCTTCGGGAGGGCGAGCGGTGCAAAATCTGCGATTGATTCGCAAGGCTGGGTGCGGTCCACCGGGTATTCGCCGATTGCCTCGTCCACCCCGGCTTCGAGGTACCATCGGAGCAGGGCCGCGGCATCGGAAATCGGCGAATCGGGCATCGGCAAACGGGTGTCCGGAACGTCACGGGGAGGAATTTGCCGCCCCCTCCGGAAACCCTATGCTATAACCCGCGCTTGGTGAAGGAGCGCATGCAATGCGGGGAGATGCCATGGCCCGCGAGTCGATGCAGTTCGACGCGGTAATCGTGGGTGGCGGGCCGGCAGGCCTGACCGCCGCCATCAGACTGAAGCAACTGGCGCAGCAGCACGAGCGGGAGATCGGCGTCTGCGTCGTCGAGAAGGGGGCCGAGATCGGCGCCCATATCCTTTCCGGTGCCGTCATCGAGACCCGCTCGCTCGACGAGTTCATTCCGGACTGGCGCGAGCGGGATGCGCCGCTCGTTACCCAGGCGGGCGACGACAGCTTCCTGTTCCTGACCGAGAAGAAGGCGTTCCGCCTGCCAACGCCGCCGCAGATGCACAACCACGGCAACTACATCGTCAGCCTGGGCAACGTCTGCCGCTGGCTGGCGACGCAGGCGGAGGAGCTTGGCGTCGAGATTTATCCCGGCTTCGCCGCGGCCGAGATCCTTTTCAATGAAGACGGCTCGGTGAAGGGGGTCGCTACCGGTGACATGGGCGTCGGCCGCGACGGCAAGCCGACGGACAACTACCAGCCGGGCGTCGAGCTGCATGCCACCTACACGATCTTCGCCGAGGGCTGCCGCGGCTCGCTGACCAAGCAGCTGATGAGCCGGTTCAACCTGCGCGAGGGCGTCAGCCCGCAGACCTTTGGGATCGGCATCAAGGAGCTGTGGGATGTCGATCCGGCGCAGCACCATCCGGGCCGGGTGGTACACACCGTCGGCTGGCCTCTGGACAGCCACACCTACGGCGGCTCGTTCCTCTACCACATGGAAAACAACCAGGTGGCAGTGGGCTTCGTCGTAGGACTGGACTACCAGAACACCTACCTCAGCCCGTTCGACGAATTCCAGCGGTTCAAGACCCATCCGGCGATCCGACCGACGTTCGAGGGCGGCCAGCGCGTCGCCTACGGCGCCCGGGCGCTCGCCGAGGGCGGCTATCAGTCGGTGCCGCGCCTCGTCTTCCCTGGCGGCGCGCTGATCGGCGATACCGCCGGCTTCCTCAACGTGCCGAAGATCAAGGGCACCCACACGGCGATGAAGTCGGCGCTGGTGTGCGCCGAAGCGGTTTTCGAAGCGCTGGCCGCTGCCACGCCGCCGCCGCTGGTCGAGGCCTATCCCGAGGCGCTGAAGGCGAGCTGGGTGTGGGACGAGCTCTATCGGGTCCGCAATGTCCGCCCGTCGTTCCATGCCGGCCTTTGGCTCGGCATTGCGTATTCGGCGCTGGATACCTATCTGTTTCGCGGCCGGGCGCCGTGGACCTTCAAGAACCACAACGATTACGCGCAATTGAAGCCTGCGGACCAGTGCCGGAAGATCGAGTATCCGAAGCCGGACGGGGTCGTCAGCTTCGACAAGCTGTCGTCGGTGTACATCTCCGGCGCCAACCATGAGGAAGATCAACCAGTGCACCTGACCCTGAAGGATGCATCGGTGCCGGTTGACATCAACCTTGCCCGCTATGCCGGGCCGGAATCCCGCTACTGCCCTGCGGGAGTCTATGAGTTCGTCGACGACAACGGCCGCGAACGTCTGCAGATCAACGCCGCCAACTGCGTCCACTGCAAGACCTGCGACATCAAGGATCCGACCCAGAACATCAATTGGGTGGTACCGGAGGGTGGTGGTGGGCCAAACTATCCCAACATGTGACCGCTGCCGATGACCGCTGGCGACCGGTGCCCCCGCACCGCCCGCTGGCTCTGCGGGGCGGTGCTGCTGCTGGCGCTGGCCGGCTGCGATGACGCCGTCGCGGTGACACCGCCGCCGGTGGTTCCCGGCACCACCATCACCGGCAACTATCTCGCGGCGCGACACGCCCGCATCGATGGTGACGACGGCGACGCCGCCACTTTCCTGCTGGCGGCTCTGCAGAAGGCGCCGGACGATCCGATGCTGCTGGGTCGCTCCTGGCTGGTGCTCACCCTCGACGGGCGCGTCGGCGAGGCGGTCGATATCGCCCGGCGCTACCTCAAGGCCGAGGACGATGGAGCGCCGCTGGCGCATATTGTCGTCGCTACCGGCGATATCCGCGCCGGCCGCTTCGTGCCGGCCATCGAGCGCCTCGGCAGTGCCGGCCAGAGCCCGCTGATGGCGGTTCTCGTTCCCGTCCTACAGGCGTGGGCGGAGTTCGGCGCCGGGCACCGCGATCAGGCCGAGGCGACGCTGGGGAAGCTGCGCGGCAATCCGGCAACGACCCTGCTCGCCGACGTCCACGCCGCGTGGATGGCCGACGCCGCGGGCGACGAGGCGGCCGCCGTCAACTACGTGCGCGCCGCCCTGAAGGCACAGCCGGAGCCGTGGCTGCGCCTCGCGGTGCTCGCCGGCGGCATCCTGCAGCGTGCCGGCCACAAGGATGAGGCCCAGGCGGTCTACGACGCCTACCTGCAACAGCACCCAGGCTCCGACCTGCTCGGGCCGGAGCTGGTACGGCTGAAGTCGGGCAAGCCGCCGCCGCGCGACATTACCGACGCCCGCAGCGGTGCTGCCGAGGCGCTGTTCGACGGCGCCGGCATCGTCGGCCGGCAGAACAACCGCGACACCGCGCTGGCGCTGGGCCAGCTTGGCCTCTATCTGCGACCGGACTTCCCGCCCCTGCAGATTCTTGTCGCCGACATGCTGGAGAACGACGACCGCTTCGCCGACGCCATCCGCGTCTACCAGGCGATCGCTCGCAGCGATCCCCTAGCGATTTCCGGCCGCCTCGGCGTTGCCCGCAACCTCGACCGGCTCGACCGCTTCGACGAAGCACAGGCGACGCTGCGCCAGCTTGCCGCGGAGCACCCGGACGATCCCGAGCCCTACGGCGAGCTGGGCGATCTGCTACGCCGGCACGACCGTTTCGCCGACGCGGTGGTGGCCTACGACCAGGCGGTTGCCCGCAGCGGCACCCTGGAGCCGCGCCACTGGCAGCTCCTCTACGCCCGCGGCATCGCGCTGGAACGCTCCAAGCAGTGGCCGCGGGCCGAAGCCGACTTCCTCAAGGCGCTGGAACTGCAGCCGGACCAGCCGTACGTCCTCAACTATCTCGGCTATTCGTGGGTCGAGCAGGGCCAGAACCTCGACAAGGCCGAAGCGATGATCCGCAAGGCGGTCGAGCTGGAGCCTAACGACGGCTACATCATCGACAGCCTCGGCTGGGTGCTGTTCCGCCTCGGGCACCAGGACGAGGCGGTGGTGCAGCTGGAGCGGGCGGTCGAGATCCGACCCGAGGATGCGGCCATCAACGACCATCTCGGCGATGCCTACTGGGCGGTGGGGCGACAGCGCGAAGCGCGCTTCCAGTGGGAGGCGGCGCTGGCCAACAAGCCCGAGCCGGAGCTGAAGACGGCGATCGAGCAGAAGCTGGCGGACCGGCCACTGCGGGCGGCGAGCGCCGAACGGCCGTGACCACGACACCAGCGGCGACGCTCGCGGGGTCGGTCCTTACCGAGCCGGCGCCGGCGAAGGTCAACCTCTACCTGCACGTCGTTGGCCGCCGTCCGGATGGCTACCACCTGCTGGATAGCCTCGTGGCCTTCGCCGACGACGGCGATCTTCTTGAGGTGGCGCCGGCGGATGATCTGCGCTTCACCGTTTCCGGTCCCTTCGCCGCCGAGATCCCGACCGGTGATGACAACCTCGCGGTACGCGCCGCGGTCGCGCTGGCCGCGGCCGCCGGCCGTCCGCCGGCGGCGGCTATCCGGTTGGACAAGCGGCTGCCGGTCGCCTCCGGCATCGGCGGCGGCTCGGCCGACGCGGCGGCGGTACTGCGGGCGCTGGTACGGCTGTGGAACGTGCGCCTCGGCGAGGACGCGCTGGCGGCGCTGGCGCTGGCGCTGGGTGCGGACGTGCCGATGTGCCTGCAGCGCCGCCCGGTGTTCGTCGGCGGCATCGGTGAGCAGATCACCACCGCGCCGTTGCTGCCGGCCTGCGGGCTGGTGCTGGTCAACCCCCGCGCCCCGCTACCGACGCCCGCAGTATTCAAGGCGCGCACCGGATCGTTCTCGGCGCCGGCCCGCTTCGCGGCGCCGCCCGCCGATGCCGCGGCTCTGGCCGGGTTGCTGGCGCAGCGCAGCAACGACCTCGCTGCACCGGCGATGGCGTTGATGCCGGCGGTCGGGAACGTCCTCGCCGCGCTGGCGACGGCACCCGGCGTGATGCTGGCGCGGATGAGCGGCAGCGGCGCCACCTGCTTCGGCCTGTGCGCCGACCGGGCGGCGGCGCGGGCGGCGGCGGCAACCCTTGCCGTCGGCCATCCCGACTGGTGGGTGAGCGCCAGTGGCTTCTGAGCCGCGGCGGCACTTTCCTCCCCGTCACGGCACCGCGGTGATCTCGACCAGGGCGCCGTCGGGGGTCCGGGCGACCGCCTCGTAGAAGCCGTCGCCGGTCAACCGCGGCGACGAGACCAGCAGCCCCGCGGCCTCCAGCCGGACGGCCATTTCGCGCACCGAGGCGGCGCTGCCGACAGCGACCGCGAGGTGCGCCCAGCCCTGCCGCTCACCTTCCGGCGGGTCGGCCGGATTCAGCCATGGCGCGCTCATAAGCTCGATCTCGGCGCCTCCGGGGAAGCGGACGAAGCGGGAGACAAATCCCGGCCGCCGGGCGCTTTCGTAGCGCTCGCCTACCTCGGCACCGAAAAAGTCGGCCCAGAAGCCGGCATCGGCGTCAATGTCGCGCGTCCACAAGGCAACGTGATGGATTCTCATCGTCCGGGTCCCATACCCTTCAGCCAGCGTAGGTGTGCTGAGCGAAGCGAAGCCCACCCTGTCCCTAACCAGGTTCCCCGCCGCCACGGTGCGCTTTGCTTGCTCAGCACACCCTTGCGTTATCGCAATACGATTAGCGCCCCTCGGGCGGCGCGAAACGGATGGCGGTGGCGCTGACTAGCGCCAGCGGCTGCTGGGGGCTGCGGCGCACCGCAAAGCCGGCGAGGGCATCGGCGCCGAGACGGCAGGCACGCTTCTTCAGCTCCGGCAGCACCGGGTAAAGGTCGCCGCTCGGCGTCGGCGGGCCCTCGATGCGCGCCGTCAGCCGCCCCACCACCTGGTAGTCGCCGCCAGGCTCGCCGGAGCGGAAGATGACGATCGGGCAGTCATCCGGCTTCGGCGGATAAGCGGCGGTGACCACCGAATTCACCTCCGATCCTCCCGCAACCCCCTCGCAGCCAGCGAGCAGCAGGGCCAGGGCAAATACCGGAAGGGTTCGCACGATCCCCATCAGTTGCTGCCCTTCCCCCCATCATCGCCCGAGCACTTGCGGGCATCATAGCGGAAGCGGGGCGGTGGCGGGAGGGCGCGGCTACTGCTTCTGCGGACCGCCCTGCTGCAGGATGTTGAGGATGCGCTCCTGCAGCGCCGGGTCGTTCTCGGCGGCGGTGCTGATCTCCTGGTATTCTGGCAGGGTCAGATCGCCGTTCCCCTGAATGGCAGCGACCAACTCGCTGTTGGCCTGCTGCTTGAGCTTGTCCTGCTCTTCCGGCGTCTTCGCCGCCTCGATCTTTGGCGTCCACTGATCAATGAGATCGCCGACCTTCAGCGCGGCGACGATGAAGGCGTGCAGCTTCTCGTCGGTCAGCGACGCTGCCGCTGCCGCCGGCGCCGCCGCCTGCTGGGCGAGCGCGCGGGGAGCGCCAGGAACGGCGCCGGCAACGGC
>JAEULG010000132.1 GCA_016793875.1 Rhodospirillales bacterium
ACAATTGCCGCACCAAAATCGGTGAACTCGATGCCGTATTGTTTCAACATCAAGCGCTTAGTCATAATAAGCAAACCGATGGCGACGAAGAAAAATATTGTCGGAGGAATAACCTCCAGCACCTCGTGCTTGATTTTTGCAGCGATCCCGTTCATCGCAACCTTCTATGAGGGCGTGCCTGCCCGGTCTTGACCGGGCAGGCACGCAGTTTTGCCTGATCAGTCGCCGCCCGGCATCGGTAGCGAGAAGCCTTCCTTCTGCAACGCCTCGCGGAGGTAGGCGAACCGCTGATATTGGGTTAGCGTGATCGGGCCGGTGTAGCTCTCGCTCTGGAGCTTGCGCGGCGGATAGTCGACGTAGGTTTTCATCAGCTTCTGGATCGCCTCGTTGGCGGGAACCATTGCCCACGTGCTCTCGGTAAAGTTGTTCATGAAGATGTCGTAGCGTTCCTGCGGATCCTGCCACAAATCGAAAACCTGGGGGACCGTCGCGACATAGCTCTTCGCTCCCTTCCAGCCGAGGTTGCTATCGACGGCCAGCCCGCCGGTCGGCATCCCGTCATCGCCGCGGAGGTTGAAGACGAATTTGAATTGTCCGACGCGAGCGGCCCCCGGGGACAGTTCATCTTCGGTGAAGTAGAACCAGGCTGGGCGCTCGGAAGTGCCGCTGCCCGTCCACACCGACGTCATGTCGTAGCTGTCGAAGATGATCGGCTGGCCGTCCCGGTCCTTCGTCGGCAACTTAACGCCGGCGAGCGAGGCAAATGTGGCCATCAGGTCGAGCCCACCAACCACGTCGTCGCTCCTGGAGTGCGGCGCAACCTTGCCCGGCCAGCGGACGAACGCCGGTACACGGTTGCCGCCTTCACGAACCGTGCCCTTGGTGCCGCGGAAGGGCGTATATCCGGCATCCGGATAGACATCCTGCCAGGCGCCGTTGTCGGTCGTGAAGAACACCACCGTGTTCTCCCGCAGCCCCAGGTCATCCAGTTTTTTGAGAATATTGCCAACGTGTGTGTCCAGCTCGACCATCGAATCGGCGTACTTGGTCTTCGACAGCGACGTGTGTTCGAAGTCCGGCGCCGGAAGGTTCGGCTGGTGCACCTTCATGAAATTGGCGTTGATGAAGAAAGGAGCGTTGGACTTTTTCGCTTGGTCAAGGAATTCCAATGTTGCCTTCTCGACGTAGGTGTCGAGGAAGGGAATCCCGACGACGCCTTTGTCCGGTGTGTTTACATACTCACCGTTGACCTTGAAGTCCTCCGTAACCTTGCCGCCCGCCTTACCCGACAGCGAGCCTTTCGTCACCTCCTGGAACATCTTTCGCAATTCCGGGGACATTGCCGGGAACCAGTTCGGATCGCCGTACGTGTAGGCATTGAGGTGGTAGAGGAAGGCATACTTCATCTCGTCATAGCCCTGCGCATTGGGCAGCGCATAGTCGGCTTCGCCGAGGTGCCACTTACCGGTAAAGTAAGTCTGATAGCCCGCTTGCTTGAGAACGGAGGCGAGCGTCCATTCGGCGGCGGGCAGCCCGCCGCCCTGGCCTTGGAAGGCGACGGTGGTCATGCCGCTGCGATTGGGAATGCGGCCCGTCTGGATGGCCGCGCGGCCTGGTGTGCAACTGGGCTGCGCATAGAAGGTGGTGAACATCATCCCTTCTTCAGCGAGTTCATCAAAGTTGGGGGTCGGCATGCCCCGGGCTTTTCCGCCGAGGTACGGACCGAGATCCCCGTAGCCGACATCGTCGCCGATGATCAGCAAAATGTTGGGCTTACTGCCGGAAACGGATTGCGCCTGAGCCTGCGCCGGCATCGGACAGAGTGAGGCGATGCCGATGGCACTCATCGTCAGTATGGAGCACAGTCCCCAAGCCGTACTCCTCCGCCGGTCATGTTCCCCTTGCCCTCGCGCTTTCACCTTAACAGCCTCCCTCATGACAGATCCCGGATTGGCTGTTTGGTTTTAGTACGCCCGTCCACCCTTGTTCCAGGCGAATCGTGATAAACGGGGCAACATCGGCCAAGGGCGCGAAACCCATTGGTTCGCATCGAGGCCACCGTTGGCGCCGCGATCTGCACAGCGTGCGACATCGCTGGCACGATGCTGCCGAGAGCCTCGACGAAGCGGATATCGCTAACGTGTCCGCAGGTTACCGCCAGAGTGCGGCGGTTCCGCGAGCCGGTGGAGGCAAGAGACGCTCGCCGGTCGCGGATACGCTTGTACTCTCAGGCGAACGGCTCATCTTTGCATTAAAGCATCACGGTCCTGCGCGCCGAACGACGCCGGGTCGGAGGGAACGGCCATGCAGATGCCAAAGCCGGACGCGAGCGTGCTCGTCCGGCGCCAGGAGATCGCAGCGTCGCTGGCCGAGATCGTCCCCGGCGAGGGGGTCATCGCCGATGCCGACGAACTCAAGGTCTACGAAAGCGATGCGCTGACAGCGTACCGGCAGCCGCCGATGCTGGTGGTGCTGCCGGACACGGCTGCGCAGGTCGCCGCGGTGCTGGCGTACTGCCACGAGAACGGCGTCAAGGTGGTACCGCGCGGGGCCGGCACGTCGCTTTCCGGTGGCGCGCTGCCGCTCGCCGACGGCATCATTCTCGGCCTCGGCAAGTTCAACCGCATCCTTGAGATCGATTACGACAACCGCTGCGCCGTGGTTCAGCCGGGCGTTACCAACCTTGCCATCTCCACGGCGGTGGCCGGGCGCGGCTTCTACTACGCGCCGGATCCGTCGAGCCAGATCGCCTGCACCATCGGCGGAAACATCGCCGAGAATTCCGGCGGCGTGCACTGCCTGAAGTACGGCCTCACCACCAACAACGTGCTCGGCTGCGAACTGGTGCTGATCAACGGCGAGGTCGTCCGCCTCGGCGGCCGCCACCTGGACAGCGAGGGCTATGACCTGCTCGGCGTGGTCACTGGCTCGGAGGGGTTGCTGGGGGTGATCACCGAGGTCACCGTCCGCATCATTCGCAAGCCGGAGACCGCGCGCGCTCTGCTCATCGGCTTTGCCTCCCCGCAGGATGCCGGCTGCTGCGTCGCCGAGGTCATCGGCGCCGGCATCGTTCCCGGCGGCATGGAGATGATGGACCGCAACGCCATTCACGCCGCCGAGGATTTCGTCCATGCCGGCTACCCCCTCGATGTCGAGGCGCTGCTGATCGTCGAATTGGACGGACCCGCCGCCGAGGTCGATCATCTGCTCGACCGCGTCGAGCAGATCGCCCGGAGCAGCGGCGCCGTCCATGTCCAGGTGAGCCGCGACGAGGCCGAGCGCCTGAAGTTCTGGGCGGGGCGCAAAGGGGCGTTTCCGGCCGTCGGTCGCATC
>JAEULG010000165.1 GCA_016793875.1 Rhodospirillales bacterium
CCGGTCTCCGTCTACCGCCAGGGGGACTGGCTCGATTTGTGCCGCGGCCCGCATCTGCCCTCGACCGGCAAGCTCCCGAAGGCGTTCAAGCTAACCAAGCTCGCCGGCTCGTACTGGCGCGGCGATGCCCGCAACGCCCAGCTACAGCGCATCTACGGCACCGCGTGGGCGCATCCGAAGCAGCTCGCTGCCTACCTGACGATGCTCGAGGAGGCGGAAAAGCGCGATCACCGCCGCCTCGGCCGCGAGATGCAACTCTTCCATTTCCAGGAGGAAGCGGCAGGCTCGGTGTTCTGGCACCCCAAGGGCTGGACTCTGTACCGGGTGCTGCAAGACTACATGCGCGACCGGCAGGAAGCCGCCGGCTACGTCGAGGTACGCACGCCGCAGCTCTTCGAGCGCAGCCTGTGGGAGAAGTCAGGGCACTGGGAGAAATTCCGCGAG
Organism: Rhodospirillales bacterium; assembly: GCA_016793875.1. GTDB lineage: Bacteria > Pseudomonadota > Alphaproteobacteria > Rhodospirillales > Defluviicoccaceae > Defluviicoccus. The sequence continues at coordinate 445 of JAEULG010000165.1, forward strand.
CACATGTTCGTCATGGAGTCCGAGGACAAGGTGCTCGGACTGAAGCCGATGAACTGCCCCGGCCACGTGCAGATCTTCCGGCAGGGCATCAAGAGCTACCGCGATTTGCCGTTGCGCATGGCCGAGTTCGGCTCGTGCCACCGCAACGAGCCGTCGGGGGCGCTGCACGGGTTGATGAGGGTGCGCGCCTTCACCCAGGACGACGCCCACATCTTCTGCACCGAAGCACAGATCAATTCGGAGACCCTGGCCTTCTGCGACCTGCTGCGGCGGGTCTACGCCGATTTCGGCTTCACCGACATCGTCGTGAAGTTCTCCGACCGGCCGGCGATGCGCGCAGGCAGCGACGAGACGTGGGACAAGGCGGAAGGCGCGCTGCGCGACGCCACCGCGCAGGCCGGCATCACCACCCTGCTCAACCCCGGCGAGGGCGCTTTCTACGGCCCGAAGCTGGAGTTCGTGCTGCGCGATGCCATTGGCCGCGACTGGCAGCTCGGCACGCTGCAGGTGGACTTCGTGCTGCCGGAGCGGCTGGACGCCGCCTATATCGGCGAGGATGGGGAAAAGCACCGGCCGGTGATGCTGCATCGGGCGATCCTCGGCTCGTTCGAGCGCTTCGCCGGCATCCTCATCGAACACTACGCCGGTCGGCTGCCGCTGTGGCTGGCGCCGGTGCAGATTGTCGTCGCCACCATCACCAACGAGGCGGACGGCTACGCTCTGCGGGTGCTGGACGTCCTGCGCGAAGCGGGGCTGCGCGCCGAGGCGGACCTGCGCAACGAGAAGATCGGCTACAAGGTACGCGAACACTCGCTCGCCAAGGTCCCGGTCATGCTCGTGGTCGGTGGTCGCGAAAGCCGGGAGGAGACCGTCGCCGTCCGCCGGCTGGGCAGCCAAGCCCAAGAAACCGTTGCCTTGCAGGACGCCGTCGCTAAACTGAAAATTGAGGCCAACTCGCCGATGCCGCAAGTCGCCGCAGAAGACGGCGGCAGCAACGGTTGAAACGTCCTCAGGCTGATGTCTCGGAAGAGCGGTGTTCTGCAGTGATTCCACAGGTTGCGCTCGGTGTTTGACCACCTCGGTATCGAAGTCGGCGATTTCCCCCGCAGCCGCGCCTTTTATGTCGCAACACTGGCACCGCTCGGTTTCGAACTTGTAGCCGAGGTGGACGAATGGGCGGGATTTGCCGCAGCCGGAACAACGGCGGCGGGCATCCAGACGACGCCGTCATTCTGGATACACCGGGCCGATGGCCAGCCCTCGCGGGTCCACGTTGCTTTCCGCGCCGCCGCGCGCCGCAGCGTCGCCGCATTCTGGCAGGCGGGACTGCAGGCGGGCGGGCGCGATAACGGCGCTCCCGGCCTTCGGCCCCATTATCATCCCGACTACTTCGCCGCGTTCGTTCTCGATCACGACGGACACAACATCGAAGCCGTCTGTCATGCCGCCCAGTAAACGGCACCCGGCACCGCGCCGGCCGTGCCTGCTGCGGCGATCCGACACGCTATTCCGGCCGCCGCCGCAAGGCCGTGCGGCGGAAGCACCTGCCCGCCCGGATGGGAGCCCCGGCGGGCTCAACTCTGACAATGGAGGTATGCCATCGCTAAGGCACCGGTAGCCCAGGCGCCGGCTCGGGAGGGGCCGCGCGTCAACGAGGAGATCAATGCGCCAGAGGTTCGCGTCGTCGGCGCGGATGGTGAGATGGTCGGCGTTATGCCGATCCGCGAGGCTGTGCAATTGGCCTTTGACCAGGGTCTCGATCTGGTCGAGATCGCCGCTGCGGCGGATCCGCCTGTGTGCAAAATCCTCGATGTCGGCAAATTCAAATACGAGATTCAGAAAAAGAAGAACGAAGCCCGCAAGAAGCAGAGGGTCATCGAGGTCAAAGAGATCAAGATGCGGCCGGGTATCGACGAGCACGACTATCAGGTCAAGCTGCGCAGCATGCGGCGGTTTCTGGAGGAGGGCGACAAGGTCAAGGTTACGATCCGCTTCCGGGGGCGGGAACTGGTCCACCAGGACCTGGGCTTGCGTGTTCTCGACCGGGTGCGTGGCGAGCTGGGCGAGCTGGGCAAGGTCGAGCAGATGCCGCGCGTCGAGGGCCGGCAGATGGTGATGGTGCTGACTTCGCGGTGATCCGGCATCCCGTTGCCTGCCGCCGCTCGCGGATAAACGGATGATCCTCGCCGATACGCTGGTCGATACCTGGCTCGCCGAAGACGTTCCGTTCGGCGACCTGACCTCCGATCTGCTCGCCATCGGCCATGGTCCGGCGCGTATCCGCCTCGCTGCCCGGTCCGCCGCCACCGTTTGCTGCATCGAGGAAGCCGAACGGCTGCTCGTCCGCTGCGGCGCGGAAGCGCGACGGCACTGCGCCAGCGGTACCGCAGTGGTCGCGGGTGCCGTGCTGCTGGAAGCACGCGGTCCAGCGAACGGACTGCTGCGTGCCTGGAAGACGGCGCAAACACTGATCGAGCAAACGTCTGGCATCGCCACCGCAACGGCGCGCATCGTCGCGGCCGCCCGGGCCGTCGTTCCCGATCTCCCGGTAGAATGTACCCGAAAGGCGATGCCGGGAGCGCGGGCGCTCTCGATGCGCGCGGTGCTGGCCGGCGGGGCCGGCATGCACCGTCTTGGCCTGTCCGAGAGCGTGCTGATCTTTCCCGAGCATGCCGCGCTGGTCGGCGGCTGGGCCGCCGTCGCGGATCGAATGGCGGCCCTGCGGCGCGCGCAGCCGTGCCGCAGGATCATGGTCGAGGCGAAGACCGTGGCGGATGCGGTGATGCTTGCGGAAGCCGGCGCCGAGGTGGTCCAGGTGGACAAGCTGGCGCCCGAGGCGGTGCGGGAGATCGTTGAGCGGACCCGGCCGCTCGATCCTGCGCCCGCCATCGTTGCCGCCGGCGGCATCAACGAGCACAACGCCGCCGCGTATGCGGCGACCGGCAGTGCCGCGCTGGTGACCTCGGCGCCCTACTGGGCGCGTCCTGTGGACGTTCAGGTCACCATCACCGGCGGCTGACCGGGCAGACGTGGGGGGACACCGGCCGGATTGCCGGCGCCCCCCGGGACCCCAGCTGCTGCCGCTCCTACTCCGGCAGGCCGTTGAGGGCGTACATGGCCAGCAACAGACGGCTCGGGCGGCCACCCCATTCACCGAACCACTTTTCGAACACGCCGATGATCTCTCCCGAGCGATAGAGCCCGGCCAGCGTGCGATTGGCGACAAGGCGGAAGTCGGCGTCATCGCGGCGGACGACGATGCCGTAGGGCTCGTAGCTGAACGGCTCCGCCGCCACGACGAATTTCGCCGGATCTTTGCTGCTGCGGACGAGCCCGATCAGGACGATCTGGTCGCCGGCATGCGCATCCACCTCGCCTTTGGCCAGCAGCTTCATCGCGCTGTCGTGGTCGGCAACGGTCACCACCTTCGCCTTGACCTGCTCGCGGGCAAGCTGCTGCGCCAGCGCCTTCTGCGTTGTCGTGCCTTCAACGACCGAGATCTTCTTGCCGGCGAGATCGGCAAGACTTCCCACCTTCGATTTCTCCGGCAGCAGCAGACTGGCGCCGGTGATGAAGGTGGCAAGGGTGAAGTCCACCTGCTCCATCCGCGTCAGCGTCATCGTGCTGTTGCCGCATTCCATATCGACGGTGCCGTCGGCAACCTTCTGCATCCGGTCTTCAGCGCTCAACTCAACGAACTTCACCGCGAGGTCCGGCCGGGAGAGGGTCTGCTTGACCGCGTCGGCAATACGCAGACACAGGTCGATGGAGTAGCCCATCGGCTGCTTGTCGGGACCCAGCGACGAGAAGGGCGGTGAGCTTTCCCGGTAGCCGATGACGATGGTGCCGGATTCGGCGATCTTGCCGAGCGTTCCGCCGGTCTGGGCGACCGCCGGGCTAGCGGCAATCAGGGCAGCGAACACCGCCGCGAGCAATCCACGCATAAAACTGTCCTCCCCTTTACTCTTTAGATCTTGAGATCTTGATCACCCCGAAGTTCGTCCGGCAGCGGTCAGGGCACGATGCCGGCAACGTCGATGCCGAACCACTTCTCCGAGAGCTGCGTCAGCGTGCCGTCAGCACGCAGCGACCGGACGGCATCGGCAATCGCCTTGGCAAAGGCCGGATCGCCGCGATCGACCGCCACCGCCACTGGCTCGAAGAACAGGAAGCCCTGGACAATACGAATCGGCTGGCCTTTGGCGATGTCGTTCTCCGCGAGGGCCAGAGAGGTGACGATCGCGTCCACCTTGCGGTCGACGAGGGCCTTCACCACTTGGTCGCGATCGGCGAAGGTGCGGATCTTCGGATCCTGGATCAGGTAGGTGACGGCGTTTGGATTGCCGTAGATGACGAGGTTGCGGCGGAGATAGTCCTCGAACGTCGTCCCCTCGCGAACGCCGATGGTCTTGCCCGAGGCATCCTGCGGCCGTTCGATTGCCGTATCGCCCTTGCGCACCACCAGCGATGCCGCATCGAAGCGATAGACCGCCGGAAAGACCAGCGCCTTCTCGCGCTCGGCGGTCGGCGTGATCGATGCCACGGCGAAATCCCACTGGCCGCCCCAGTTGCCGGCCAGCACCTTGTCCCAGGCCGGGCTGACGAAGCGCACAGGCATCTGCAGGCGCTGCGCGATGGCTGTTGCGACGTCGACGTCGAAGCCGCTGTAGGTGCCGTCGGGGTTGCGGGCGGCAGCGGGGAGCTGGTCGGGCGCCGGCGCTGCTGCCGCAATCAGCGCGCCCCGCGTCTGCGCCCGCTGCATCACGTCGTCGGCCGCCAGCGGCGATGACGCCAGGAGCGCAACGAAAAGCCAGATGTACGTCCAGATACGCATATATATCCTCTCTGGCGGCGTCCGCCCTTGCGTTGCTTGCATCGTGTTTGGCATGACCTTCAACCGCCGGCAAGCGTTCAACGCGGATGAGGCGTGTGCTCGGATTTTACAACGCCAATTGCCGCCGCACAGAAAACGCTGCTACCACTCAGCTGGTCGCTGGTCGGCGGGGTAAAGCGAGGACAAAGATGCAAATCAGCATGCTGTTTTCCAAGATCCATCGGGCAACAGTGACCGCTGCCGATCTGCACTACGAAGGAAGCATCACCATCGATCGAGATTTGATGGACCGCGCCGGGCTCATCGAGCACCAGCAGGTGCAAATCTATAACATCACTAACGGCGCTCGATTCGAGACCTACGTCATGGAGGGGGTCGCCGGCTCCGGCTGCATCCAGATCAACGGCGCCGCCGCCCATCGCGCCGGGATCGGCGATCTGGTCATCATTGCCGCCTACGCCACAATGTCGCGGGAGGAGGCGGCGCGCTGGCAGCCCCGCATCGTCCTCGTCGATACCGACAACCGGGCACGGCCGCCGGTTGCCGTGCCGGTGGTGCCGGCCGACGTGGCGGAGTGCTGACCCGGCCTATTCGCCGGGCAGTCGTCCACCGTGTGCCAGGGCATCGATCAGGGTATCCCGGTCGCGCATCGCGGCGTCCGACAGGTCCTGCAGGCGGGCCACCTCGTGTTCCAGGTGGGCGATGTGGCGCTGCTTCTCCGCCAGCACGTCCTGGACCTCCAACAGGGTGGCGCGAAGCGTCTGAATGCCGACGATGTCGTGTTCGGCGACCAGCACCAGGTCGCTGTCGTAGCCGTATATCGTGCCGCGCAACGACGTCACCCGGGTGCCGGTGCGGCCGAAGCTGAGCAGGCCGCGGTAGATCGTCCCCTCGAACGGGTCGCTTCGGCGCGCGACGAGATCGTCGAAGCGGGGCGAGACGAACAGGCCACGGACGTCGGCCGGCTGCGGCGTTGACGAAGAACGGGTCATCAGCAGCAGGAAGCCGCGATTGGCGTCCTTCAGTTCGCCGTTGCGGTCTATGACGGCAACGACGACCGCCTCCAGCCCGCGCAGCAGATCCGGGATGGGCATGGCCGAAGGCGACGCACTGGCCCATGTATCGACGAACGCCACCTGGGTGGATAATCGCCTGTCACCGTGCGAACTCATGGTGCCCGCGAACCCTCCTCCGACTTGGCTGCTGAGTGTTATCGGGGTTTTGCACGATGGCACGACTTCCCCGTTATGCATGTGCCGACCGCCACATTCACGACCGTAAACTCGCGGCAGCATACCCATTGAGCGTCCCTGTTGCCGGATATGCGGGCCATTGTAAAGCTTCCCGTAGGTCTGCAGTAGCATGATCAGGCGTGATCATCGGCGCACGGCCATCCCGCCGCGAGGCCGGGGCCGGGGACAACAAGCGCTGCCATGAGGTGAAGCGTTCCTTGGAGGTTCTCGTCGGACGCCGCTTCGCCGTCCGCTGCAGTCGCGAGGTCCGCGCCGGGATCTCCTCGTGGATCCGCTTTTGCAATCGCGGACGCCCCCATCAGAGGCTGGGCGACCGGACACCCGGCGTCACCGGTGCACTGGCCGGCAACGCTGTGGACATGACGCTTCGCTCGGACGACGCCACCGCGTCGCCCACATGCCCACAGCGACGACAACCGCAACAGACATCTCAAGTGGCGTGATCGAGGCGGACGGGGCCGCCCAGCCTTCCAATCAAACAACGCTCCAGTGGTCCCACAGACAGAGTCCACTTCGGAAGCGTCGCTTGTGAAGCGCGCTCCCGACGTAGATGAGGCTCTTCCCCCACTCTGCCGGGTCTTAGGACCGAGATATCACCGCTTCCGGCATGCGTTCCGCCGGCGGGGTGTTGCGGCTGCGGCCGGTGCGGACGATACCGTCGATGATCGTCATGCCAATCCCCGGGAGATCGCCCAGTGCCACGCTTTCCAGCACGTCGCGGCCGGCGGTGTGTTGGGCGCGGTCGAAGATGACCAGATCGCACGCACGCCCCGGCTCGATCAGTCCGCAATCGAGGCCGCGGATGCGGGCGGTATTGCCGGTGGCGAAGCAGAAGGCCACCTCCGGCGGCACATCGCCGAGGCTGGCAAGCTGGGCGATCATCCGCAGCACCCCCAGCGGCTGCACGCCTGAGCCGGCCGGGGCGTCGGTGCCGAGAATGACACGGTCGAGCTGGCCCAGCTCCTTCGCCGCCCGCAGCGCCACCAGCGCCGAGCGAAAATTGCCATTGTGGACCAGTTCGATGGCACGGCCGCAGCGCTCGCACAAGCATTCGATCTGCTTGTCAGGCAACGCGGTATGGCCCCCGTTGATGTGGCCGATGACATCGGCATCGGCGGCCAGCACCACGTCGGCGTCGATCAGCCCGGAGCCGGGGATCGACGGGCCGCCGGTGTGGATGGTACTGCGGATGCCGTGCTTGCGCGCCCAGCCGACCATCCGCTGCGCTTCCTCCGCTTCCTTGACGCCGCCCAGGCCGACCTCGCCCAGCATGGTGACGCCCGCCGCCGCCATTTCGGCGAAATCGCTCTCCACCATCCCCTTCTCGAGGACCGGCGCCCCGGCCAGCACCTTGACGCCGCCGGGCCGAAAGGCATCGAAGGCGCGCTGCGCGGTAATCGCCAGCGCCTTGACCCCCACCACATCTTTCGGCCGGCCCGGCAGATGCACCTCGCCGGCCGAGATCATCGTCGTCACTCCGCCGTGCAGGCAGCTGTCGATCCAGCCGAGCTGGCTCTGTCGCGGCGTCCAGTCGCCGAACACCGGGTGCACGTGGCTGTCGATCAGCCCCGGCGCGACGGCGCAGCCGCGGGCGTCGACGACGACGCCGGTCCCTTGCGTATCGATGTCATCGGCCCGGCCGATGGCAACGATGCGACCGTCTTCGGCGACAAGGGTATCGGCATCAAGAATCGGCTGCCGCAGATCCCCCGACAGCATGAGCCCGATGTTACGGACGACGAGCTTGCCGCTCGCCGGCCGGGTCGTTTGCGGATCGGCCATGATCTTCCCTCGCGGTCCCCCGTCACCGAAACACTAAGGCTTTTCCCGGCAGCCGTGCGAGCCTCTGTAACTATCGGTAACCAAACGTGAATTGGTATCACCACCCGCCGCTCGTTAGAAGCGCCCGATCTCCATATGTTAGAGAGACCATGAGCACGCTCGTTCGCAGCACAGTGACCCCCGCCGCCCAGCCTTCCCCGGCGCCCCTTCCGGCGCCCTCGCGGGTACCGCTTCCCGGCACCCCCTTCATCAAGGCCTACGCATGGAACCGCTGGCGCACGCTGGCGCGGCAGGATGCGGTGGAAGCGCAGCGGCTGGAACTGCTGAAGCTGGTGCGCCGGGCGGAAAAGACCCGCTTTGGCCAGGATCACCATTTCCACAGCATCGGCAGCGTCGCCGACTACCAGAAGCGGGTCCGGCTGCGCACCTACGGCGAGCATTGGGACGAATACTGGAAGGCGGACTTCCCCCGGCTGCAGGACTGCACTTGGCCCGGGCTGATGCCCTTCTATGCGGTGTCGTCCGGAACCTCGTCGGGGAAGGTGAAGTACATCCCCTGCTCGATGGAAATGGTCCGCTCCAACAAGCGCGCCGCCCTCGACATCTTCGTCCACCACCTGCGCAACCGGCCGTCGAGCCGGGTGTTCGACGGCAAGTCGTTCGTTCTGGGCGGCTCCACCGACCTGAAGGAGCAGGCGCCGGGGATCTACAGCGGCGATATCAGCGGCATTGCCGCCCGCAACGTGCCGTGGTGGATCCGCCGCTGGTACTTCCCGCCGAAGTCGCTGACCTTCATCACCGACTGGGAGGAAAAGATCGAGCGGCTGGCGCCGCTGGCGCTGCAGGAGGACATCCGCTTCATGTCGGGTGCCCCGGGCTGGATGACGCTGCTGTTCGAGAAGCTGACGGCGCTGAAGGGCGACGGCGCGCGCATCGGCGACGTCTTCCCCAATCTCGAGCTGATCACCCACGGCGGCGTAAGTCTCAACCCCTACCGCAAGCGCTTCGAGGCGATGCTGGAGGGCAGCCGCGCCGAGATGCGCGAGGTCTATCCGGCGAGCGAAGGGTTTGTCGCCATCGCCGACCGAGGCCCGCAGCAGGGGCTGCGCGTTATCGCCGACAATGGCCTGTTCTACGAGTTCGTCCCCGTTGCCGAGGTCGGCAAGCCCGGCGCCACCCGGCACTGGCTCGGCAACGTCGAGACCGGCATCGACTACGCAATCGTGCTGACCACCTGCGCCGGCCTGTGGAGCTACGTCATCGGGGATGTCGTCCGGTTCGTCGACCGGGCACCGCCGCGGATGGTGATCACCGGCCGCACCTCCTACATGCTGTCGTCGTTCGGCGAGCACATCAGCGGTGAATTGATCGAGACCTGCGTGCTGGCCGCGGCAGGGGCCGTCGGGGCTGAGGTGAGCGAGTTCTCCGTCGGCACGGCCTTCTCCGAGAAGGCGGGCGGCGAACTTGGCCATCACGTCTACGTCGTCGAGTTCGGCGAGACGATCGGCGACCCGGGGCGCATCGCGGCGTTTACCGGCGCGATCGACCGCGAACTGGCGGGCCGCAACGAAGACTACGAGGAGCGCCGGGTGATCGCCCGCGGCGTCGGTGCGCCGGTGGTGCACGCGGTGCCGCCCGGCACCTTCGCCGCCTGGATGAAGAGCGAGGGCAGGCTCGGCGGCCAGAACAAGGTGCCGCGGGTCATCGGTGATCCGCAGCTTCTCCGCCGACTGCTGGACTTCGTCGGAACCGGCCGGAACTGAGCCTCTGCCGGCGGCCTCAGCGCCGCTGCGGGCGTTCCGGCTGCTCCATCGCTGCGAGGTTCCAGCGCCCGATCCGGCCGGACAGACAGACGCAGCCAAGCGGCGCGACATCGATGCGCCAGAACGCGGCGGGAGCAGCGCCCAGCGCATGAACGATGGCGGCACGGATGACGGCCGGGTGGGTAACGGCAATGACGCGCACCAAAGATACCGGGTGGGACAGCAGCAACTCGTCCAGCCATCCGCCGATGCGCGCCGTTAGCATGAGCACCGACTCGCCACCGTGCGGGGCCGCCGCCGGGTCGGCAAGCCACTCCTGCACCGCCGCTGGCTGGTCCGCTTGCAGGGTTCGCAGGCTCATCCCGCGCCACTGGCCGTAATCACAGTCCCGCAGGCGCTCCTCGATCTCCGCCACCAGGCCTAGCGCGGCCGCCGTCTCGCGGGCACGCCGCTCCGGTGCGCTCCAACAGCGATCTGCCCCTTCCCACCCGGCCGCCATCGCCGTGACCGCGGCCAAGCCCGATTCATCGACGGACTCGTCGTCCGGAACAGTGGCCGTCCGCAGCGCCGGGGTCGCCGCGTGGCAGATCAGCGATAACCGTATCGTCATCGGCCCCAGGCTCCCCCTCGTCGCAGATGGCTGAAGCAGTCGTCCGGCCCGGTTTCCATCCGGTCACCATTCCTCTGCGGAAACTGATCCCGTGGATCCTGTCTGCCGGCGTTATGTTCCTGCTGATGATCTATACGCGACGCGACGGAAGCACCTGCTGCCCCTTCTCGGCGCGCGTCCCGTCAGCGGCTATTGATCGGGGCGGCCGCGCAGACCACATCGGCCGAGTACGCGTAGAACAAGCTGCCGACGAGGTGCCGTGAAGCGGGCCCGGCGGTAAGCCTCGCTCGATCCGAGGAGGAGGACGATGAGCCGGATCGCCGTTTTCAACAGCCCGCTGCTACTGGGCTTCGATCGCCTGGAACGGGTCATCGACCAGGTGGCCAAATCCTCGGACGGGTACCCGCCGTACAACATCGAGCAGACGGGCGAGACGACGCTGCGGCTGACCCTTGCTGTCGCCGGCTTCCGTATCGAGGATCTGAAGGTCTCCCTGGAGGGTAACCAGCTCGTCGTCCGCGGGCGGCGGCCGGAGGAGGATCGCGCCCGCACCTTCCTGCATCGCGGCATCGCCTTCCGCCAGTTCCAGCGCAGCTTCGTCCTCGCCGAGGGCATCGAGGTTGCCGGCGCCACCCTCGACCACGGCCTGCTGGAGATTGCGCTGAAGCGCACCGAGCCGGAGCCGACGGTGCGCACGATTGCCATCTCGAAGGCACCGAAAGCCGATGCCGCGGCGGCGCCGCGCCCACCCAGGATCGTCGACGTCGCCTCGGAGAGCTGAACTCTATCCCCACAGCGCCGGCTCGGGCGGATAGACCCAGCCGTCCGAAAAGCGCAGGGAATCGCCGCGATCGTGGGCCAGCCACAGCGGGCCGTCGAGATCGACGACGTCGGCCTGGCCCGCCAGCAGCATCGCCGGCGCCATGCTCAGTGACGTAGCCACCATGCACCCCACCATCACTTTGCGGCCACCGGCGCGTGCCGCCTCGACTACGCGCAGTGCCTCGGTCAGGCCTCCTGCCTTGTCCAGCTTGACGTTGACCATGCCGTAGGCCGAGGGCAGCCGGTCAATGTCCGCCGCCGTGTGGCAGGACTCATCAGCGCACAGCATGACGTCCGGAATGAAATCCCGCAGCGCC
>JAEULG010000202.1 GCA_016793875.1 Rhodospirillales bacterium
GCGTGCTTATACACCAATTGGGTATGTCCGTCCCGCCGCAGTAGCACCGAGAACTGGTCAAACCACGTGATTATGCCTTGCAACTTCACGCCATTGACTAGAAAGATCGTAACGGGCGTCTTGTTCTTGCGGATATGATTCAGGAACACATCCTGAACATTCTGTGACTTTTCAGTCGACATGCGTCACCCATTCCCTGTTCTTATCGTCACGACTTTGCGTTAACGGCAGAGCCCCCATCGCCCCCACGGGCCATCTACCGCCGGGTCGGATGTAACCGGCCGGTCGACGTGGGTACCAATGGCATCGCTACCCCGTGGCCAGCTTACATACTCCCGAACACCTTTGAAAGCATCATGCAGCCATCGACATGTACCACCGGCGGATGAGCATCAAACTCGCCCGGTTGAGGGGGATCCTCGCGTACCAGCACGGGAATACAGCCGGCGTTGACAGCGCACTGCAGGTCGATGTCGGCATCCCCAGCGAACCAGACGTCGTCCCCAGGCGCGATCATCGAGCCGTCGAGCGCCATCAGCACCGGGTCGGCAGCAGGCTTGTCGCGCGGCGCGTCGAACGCCCCGACGACCCGGCCGAAGTAGCGCAGCCAGCCAAGGTGCTCTGCCTCCTTCCGCAGGTAGCTCCCCTTCTTGTTGCTGCAAACGGCGAGGTAGACGCCACTGTCAGCCAGCATCCGCAGCATCACCTCCGCGCCCGGCAACGGCTGCAGCGTCTGCATGTGGCGCTCGGCGAAGCGACGATAGAACACCTCGCCCGCCTCGCGCCAGCGCTCCCCGAACAGTTGCGGGTAGGAATCCCGCATTGATCCTCGCACCCGCTGCCGCGTTTCCTCCAGCGTCCACGGCTCCAGGCCGAAGGCAGTCAGCGTGTGATTCTGCGCGTCCTGGATCGCGTGCCAGCTGTCGATCAGGGTATTGTCCCAATCGAAAACGATGGCACGCGGCCGCCTGAGGGCGGGTGGGCGCGGCACGCAGACCGTCGTCATCCCCCGGCTCAAAGCCCCTCCTCTGCGCTGCCGCCGTCGACATAGCTGGCATACCAGTCGAGCAGCCGGCGGGTCAGCGGGCCGGCGCAACCATCGCCGATTGTCTGACCGTCGATACGTACCACCGCCTTGACCCAGGAGGTGGTGCTGGTGAGGAACGCCTCGCGCGCCTGCTTCGCCTCGTCGAGGGAGAACGGCCGCTCGGTCAGCGGGGTACCGTGCCCGGTCGCCAGCCGCAACAGCGATCCGCGGGTAATTCCAGCCAGAATGGAGCGATCGGCGCAGCGGGTGACCAGGGCGCCGTCGGCGGTGACGATCCAGGCGTTGGAAGCGGTGCCTTCGGTTATCCGTCCATCGTCATCCACCAGCCACGCCTCGTAGGCCCCAGCCTCGACCGCCCGCTGCTTGGCGAGCACGTTCGGCAGCAGCGAGACCGACTTGATATCCGGGCGATGCCAGCGCTCGTCGGGCGCCGAGATCACCGCGACGCCGCGCCGTGCGGCGGCGAGATCGAAGGAAGGCAGCGACCGGGCGGTCATTACCACAACCGGTTTCGCACCGGCCGGGAAGGCATGGTTGCGCGGAGCCACCCCGCGGGTGATCTGCAGGTAGATCGCCCCGAAGCCGCCGATGCGGTTGCGGCGGATCACCTCACGCATCGCCAGCTTCAGCGCGGCGCGGCTCATCGGCCAGGGAATGCGCACCGCCGCCAGCGAACGGTCGAGCCGGTCCAGGTGAGGCTCCTCATCGACCAGTCGGCCGCAAGCCACCGCGATCACCTCGTATACACCGTCGGCGAACTGATAGCCCCGGTCCTCCACCGACACGCCAGCGTGGCGATGCGGCAGATAACGGCCGTCGACATAGGCAATCCGGCTCATCAGAAATACTCAAGGCGTACGGAGAACATCTTTTCCACCTTGCGCACCACGTCCGACGCAGCGAACAGCACGACCCTATCCTTGTTCTGGACGATGGTGTTGCCGCGCGGGTTGATCACCTGGCCATTGCGGACGATGGCGCCGATCATCGCGCCATTCGGCAGGTCGACTTCGCGCAGCGGCTTGCCGACGAGACCCGAGGTCTCCAGCGCCTCCGCCTCGATGAGCTCGCCGAAGCCTTCGCGCAGCGTGTGCACCGCATGGATGCGGCCGCGACGGACGTGCTGCAGGATGGTGGACGCGGTGATGTTGCGCGGGCTGACGACGACGTCGATCCCCAGCGTCGCGATCAGCGGCTCATAAGTCCCCTTGTTGAGCAGGGTGATCGCTCGCCGCGCCCCGTGCCGCTTCGCCAGCAGCGAGGTGAGGATGTTGGTCTCGTCGTCATCGGTGACCGCGATCACCGCGTCGGTCGAGGACACACCGGCTTCCTCCAGGATGTCCGGATCGAGGACATCGCCATTCAAAACGACGGTGCCGGCGAGCAGGCTGGCCACCGTCGCCGCGCGCTCGGCATCGCCCTCGATGATCTTGATGGTGAGGTCGGAATGCTCCGCCTCGATCTCCTGCGCCATCACCAGCGCGATGTTGCCGCCGCCGCAGATGAGCAGACGGCGGGCCTCCGGCTCCTCATAGCCGAAAGCCGCCATTGCCCGCGTCACTTGGCCGGTTTCGACCACGTAGTAGACATCGTCGCCGACCCGCAGCTCGTCTTCGCCGGTCAGGCGAACCGGCTCGTCCTGCCGCATCAGGCCGACGATGACGATGTTCAGGTCGGGGAAGAGCTGAGTGAGCTGCTTGATCGGCGTATTGATCAACGGGCAATGGGCATCGCACCGCACGCCGATGAGGCGAACCTTGTCGTCGGCGAGCGGGATCATCTCGAACGAACCCGGCACCTTCAGCCGGCGAATGATGGCCCGCGCCACCTCCACCTCGGGAGAGATGATGACGTCGATCGGCAGATGGTCGCGGGAAAACAGGTTCGCCCAGGCGGGCTCAAGGTAGCTCTGGTCGCGCACCCGTGCGATCTTCAGCGGCACCTCGAACAGCGAATGCGCCACTTGGCACGCCACCATGTTCACCTCGTCGGTGTGGGTGACGGCGATGATCATGTCGGCATCGCCGATGCCAGCGCGATCCAGATCGCTCGGCCGCGACGCATGCCCGACAATCCCCTGGGCGTCGAGGTTGTCGTTGATCCGGCGGATCAGTTCCGGCGCGGTATCGATGACGATAACGTCGTTGCCCTCCATTGACAGGTGGCGGGCGATGTTGAAGCCGACCTGTCCTGCGCCGCAGACGACGATCTTCACCGGCGCCTCGCCCGGTCACGCGGCCGGTTGTGGGTACGGACGGTCACTCTCCCGGCACCCGGGTCTTCTCGTCGCCCTGGATGCCGAGCGATTTCAGTTTGCGGTGCAGCGCCGAGCGTTCCATGCCGACGAAGGCCGCGGTGCGCGAGATGTTGCCGCCGAAGCGGCTCACCTGCGCCAGGAGATATTCACGCTCGAAGATCTCGCGGGCGTTCTTCAGCGGTAGCCCCATGATCTCTGTGGAGCGCTCCGAATGGCGCGCCGTGGCGAACTTGGCGTCGAACTCGGCCGGCAGCATGTCGGCCCGGATCGGATCGTCGATGCCTCCCGGCGCCATGATCAGCAGCCGCTCGATGATGTTGCGCAGTTCGCGCACATTGCCCGGCCAGTCGTAGGTCTGCAGCGCCGCCATGGCGTCTTCGCTGATCTCTCGCAGCCGCTGTCCGGATCCCTCGGCGGCGCGGGCCATGAAGTGCTCTGCCAGCAGCGGAATGTCGTCCCGCCGCTCCTTGAGGGAAGGCACCCGGATCGGCACGACGCTCAGCCGGTAGAACAGGTCTTCGCGGAACCGCCCGGCCTTGATCTCTTCGGGAAGATCCCGCGTGGTCGATGCGATTACCCGCACGTTAACGTCGACGCGGGTCTCGCCACCGACGCGATGGAAGCTCTGCTCCTGCAGGACGCGCACGATCTTGCCTTGCGTTTCCGCCGGCATGTCGGCGACCTCGTCGAGCAGCAGCGTGCCGTTATGCGCCGCTTCGAAGGTGCCGATCTTGCGTACGCTGCCGGACGCCGGATCGGCGACGCCGTCGACGCCGAACAATTCCAACTCCATCCGCTCCGGCGCCATCGCCGCGCAGTTGAGGACGACGAACGGACCGGTGCTCCGTCGCGAGTGAGCGTGGATGGTCCGCGCCACCACCTCCTTGCCGGAGCCGGCCGGCCCGCTGATCAACACCCGGCTGTTGGTCGGCGCGACCCGCTCGATCGACTGGCGAAGCTGGTTGACCAGCGGCGAGTGGCCGATCAGCTCCGCTTCGCCGCCGGCGCGCAGGCGGAGCTCCTCGTTCTCGCGCTTGAGCCGGGCCGCTTCGATGGCACGCCGGATCATCAGGATCATCCGGTCCGCCTTGAACGGCTTCTCGATGAAGTCGTAGGCACCGAGCTTGATGGCGTGCACCGCGGTCTCGATGTTGCCGTGCCCGCTCATGATCAGCACCGGCAGGGCCGGGTGCTCATGCTTGAGATGCTCAAGCATCTGCATGCCGTCCAGACGGCTGCCCTGCAGCCAGATGTCCAGCAGGATCAGGCCCGGACGACGCGCCGCGACGGCGGCAAAGGCGGAATCGCTGTCCCCAGCCTCGCGGGTTTCATACCCCTCGTCTTCGAGGATGCCGGCAACCAACGCGCGGATGTCGGCCTCGTCGTCGACGATCAGGATGTCCTCACTCTTATTTTGTGTAGTGTTAGCCATTGACATGCATCCTGGCGGAGAAAGACGCGCTGTCATCCTCCGACGCAACCGTTAGTCCGTCGGTCGGTGCCAGCGCCTGCGCCTGCATTTCGTCAAAGACGAGCGAAACGCGAGCGCCGCCGCCTTCCCGATCCTCAAGCAGCAGCTCTCCGTTATGATCCTCCATGATCTTCTTGACGATGGCGAGACCAAGGCCGGTTCCCTTCGTCCGGGTGGTGACGTAGGGCTCGGTCAGGCGGTCGCGGTTTTCACTGGGCAGGCCGCGACCGTTGTCCTCGACGACGACGGCAATCTGTCGGCGCCCTTCCGCCGCCTGCTGCGGCACGACACTGACACCAACCCATCCCGGCATCGCCGCGGACATCGCAGGATCGCGGCCCTGCACTGCCTCCGCAGCGTTCTTCAGTACGTTGATCAACGCCTGCGAGACCAGCCTCGCGTCGCAGAGCAGGAAAAGCGGCCGCTCCGAGACGTTGAGGTCAATGCGGATATCCGGAAAGCGGTTCCGCTCGAGGAACGCCGCTTGGCGAACCAGCTCACAGATATCCTCGGGTTTCAGCTCGGGACGGGGCATTCTCGCGAACGACGAAAATTCATCAACCATACGGCCGATGTCTTCAACTTGGCGGATGATGGTCTCGGTGCAGGCAATGAAGGTATCCGGATCCGACTTGATCTCCCGCGAGTATTTTCGCTTCAGCCTCTCCGACGCAAGCTGAATGGGGGTTAGCGGGTTCTTGATTTCGTGGGCGATTCGCCTTGCGACGTCGGCCCACGCGGCTTTGCGCTCCGCCTGCACCAGGGCGGTGATGTCGTCGAAAGTGACGACATAGCCGAGAACCTCGCCATCCTGCCGCTCGGGAGCGATCCGAACAATCAGTGTCCGCGGTCGGGACGCGCGGATCAGCCGCAGCTCCGACTCGCACGTCCGGTCAGGATGGTCTGTGGCACAGCGGATGAGATCGGCCATCTCCGGCACCACCTCGGCCAGCGGCAGGCCCCGCACAGCGTTCAGGTCGAGGCCAAGAAGCTCCGAAGCCGAGCGGTTCGGCAGGTTGATGGTCGCGCGCTCATCGAGGCCGATGACGCCGGCCGACACGCCGCTGAGCACTGCTTCGGTGAAGCGCCGGCGCTCGTCGAGGTCGCGGTTAGCCAGCAGGAGGCCGCTCTGCTGGCTCTGCAACTGGCTGGTCATGCGATTGAACGCCCGCCCCAGCATGGCGAACTCCCCGATCGTGGACAGGCGCCGCACCCTCACCGACATATCGCCGTCGCGCACCCGTTCGGCCGCAGCGATCAGGCCGCTGATCGGCCGGGAGATGTGGGTTGCAAGGGTCAGCCCCATCCAGACGGCCGCCAGCAGCAGCAGCAGCGCCACGATGATGAAGATCATCACGAAGGTGATCAGGATCCCCTCGCGACTCTGCTCAAGACGGCGGTACTGCGCTACCGCCATCTCGGTGCGCTCGATCTGCGCCAGTACCTCCGGATCGAGAAAGCGACCGATGATGAGATAGGCATCGATGAAGCGGTTGAGCTTGACCGCGGCACGGACCCGGTCATCACGCTCGGTGGCGAGCACCACCACCTGCCCGGCGTCGGCCTTCTCGATCGCCTCGAGCGGTATCAGGTCCAATTCGAGGGTGAGGCTGAGGGGCGCATGTGCCACGATCCTGCCGTCGCCATCCACCACCGCTGCCTCGGACAGCGACCGCAGCGCCGCTTGCACCCCCAGCAGCTCGTTGAAAGCGGACGGATCGCGCATCAGCGCCGAGGCGTCCCGATTGAGATCGTTTGCCATGGCGAAGGCCTCGGCGCGGATGCTCTGGCGGTGCTCGCCGAGATACGCTTGCGCCACCGCGCTCGACGCCTCGACGGCGGTACGCACGCGCTCGCTGAACCAGGCCTGGATGCCGAAATTGAGGAATAGTGCTGAAAAAACCGCCACCAGGATGGCCGGCGTGACCGCCACCAGGCTGAACAGAATGACGATCCGCACGTGCAGTCCGGAGCCGGCGAGACCGCGCCGCCGTTCCGCCCAGACCCGCACCAGCTGGCGGACGACGATCGCGCCAAGCAGCAGCAGCAGTACGGTATCGATATAGAGCAGAATGACGACCGTCTGCGGATCGGGGCCGAACTCCGCGGATCCTGTCCACGCCGTCACCGTCACCACGCCCGAGATCACCGCGGCCAACACCACGGCGAAGGCAAGCTTGCGATCCAGACGGTAGCGGCGGTCGAGGACCTTCCAGAGCAGGACCACGCGGCGAAAGAAGGATGCGCGGGACCCCGCCGTCACCTTCCCCCTCCGCGGACGACCGGGATGTTCAGCTCCCTGATCTTTTTGCGCAGCGTGTTCCGGTTGAGTCCGAGGATCTCGGCGGCACGAATCTGGTTGCCGCGCGTCGCCTCCAGGGTGAGGGTGATCAGCGGCTTCTCCACCTCGCGCAGCACGCGGTCGAACAGACCGGGTGCCGGCAGTGTGTCGCCGTGGGCAGAGAAGTAGGTTCGCAGGTGCCGTTCCACGGAATGTCCCAGACCATCGGCCTCCGGTTCCGGCGTTGCGGGGGAGACGTCGGCAAGCTCCGCCTCCACCACCTCAACGCCGATCACTTCCTCAGAATACAGCGCGGCTAGACGACGGACGAGATTTTCGAGTTCACGGACATTGCCGGGCCAGCGGTAGGCTTTCAGCCGCTCCATCGCGGCGACATCGAGGATCTTTGGCGGCAATCCCTCGGTAGCCGCCCGGCCCATGAAATGACGGACGAGTTCGGGAATGTCGAGGGTGCGCTCGCGCAGCGGTGGCAGACGGATCGGCACCACGTTCAGGCGGAAGTAGAGGTCCTCGCGGAACATGCCCTGGCCGATGAGCTGGCGTAGATCGTGATGCGTGGCGGCGACGATGCGGACGTTGGCACGGATGGCGGTCCGGCCACCGACCGTCGTATACTCACCCTCCTGCAGCACGCGCAGCAGCCGCGTCTGCGCCTCCGGCGGCATGTCGCCGATCTCGTCGAGAAACAGGGTGCCGCCTTCGGCCTGCTCGAAGCGCCCGGCGCTGCGGTGCGTGGCGCCGGTAAACGCCCCCTTCTCGTGACCGAACAATTCGCTTTCGATCAGTTCGCGCGGAATCGCTGCCATGTTGATGGCGACGAACGGTCCGGCGCGGCGCTTGCCGTAGTCATGCAGGGCACGGGCGACAAGCTCCTTGCCGGTACCTGACTCGCCATTGATCAGCACCGTCAGATCGGTGACCATCAGCCGCGCCAGTGTCCGGTAGATCTCCTGCATAGCCGGCGATCGGCCGATCAGCGGCAGTTTCTCTTCCGGCTCGTTGCCATCCTCGGCGGCGGACCGGGGCGGCTGTCGGGGAACCTCCAGTGCGCGCCGGACAACGGCAATCAACTCATTGAGATCGAAGGGCTTTGGCAGGTATTCAAAGGCGCCCCGCTCGGTCGCCTTGACCGCGGTCAGCAAGGTGCTCTGGGCGCTCATGACGATCACCCGCAGCTCGGGGCGGATCTTGCGGATGCGCGGAATGAGGTCGAGGCCATTCTCGTCGGGCATCACCACATCGGTAATGACGACGTCTCCCTGGCCATCGGAAATCCACCGCCACAGCGTCGCGGCATTGCTGGTGATCCGTACCTGGTAGCCGGCCCGTTCCAACGCCTGACCGATGACGGTGCGGATACCGGCGTCGTCATCGGCGACAAGGACGGTGGATGTGGTCAATGGGAGTCCTCCGTCGGCGGGTGCATCGGCAGCATCACCCGGAACACCGTGTGTTTGTCCTCGCTGTCGAATTCGACGATTCCCCCGTGGTCGCCGACGATCTTGGCGACCAGCGCCAGCCCGAGGCCGCTGCCCTTGGGCTTGGAGGTGACGAACGGCTCGAAAAGGTGTGGTTTGAGGTCTTCGGGTATGCCTTCGCCGTTGTCCTGGATCGACACCATCAGCGGCAGCTGCATGCGCGCATGGTTGGCTGAGACGGCAAAGCGAACGCCGTGCCAATAGGCCGTGGAGATGGTCACCTCCCCCCCGTCTGCGGGCGCGGCCTCCGCGGCGTTCTTCACCAGGTTGAGGAACACCTGCACGAGCTGGTCGCGGTTGCCGTCGACCTCCGGGAGCGACGGGTCGAAATTCTCGTGGAAGCGCAGGTGCCGGCCAAAGCTGTTCTCGGCCAGAGTGCGAACCCGGACGAGCACCTCGTGGATGTTCACTGCCTCACGCTGCAGGGGGCCGCTCGCCGAAAAGACCTCCATGCGGTCGACGAGGGAGCACACCCGGTCGGTCTCGTCCTGGATCAGCCGCGTCAGCGACCTGTCCTCCGGGCGCACACTCTGTTCGAGCAGTTGCGCCGCCCCGCGGATGCCGGCCAGCGGGTTCTTCACCTCGTGCGCCAGCATTGCCGCCATCGCCCCGACCGACCGGGCGGCCCCGCGGTGGGTGAGCTGCCGATCGATCTTGGCGGCAAGGGAGCGTTCCTGCATCGACAGCACCACGGCGCCGTCACGCTCCGGAATGGGGGATGCCTGAACGTTGACCACGTGATGGCCGATGCGGGGGCTGGCCAATGTCACCTGATATTCGACGATCGGACCGGCGGCGCCGCGAACCTGCCGGATCAGCGAGAACAAAGGACTGTCGGCGGGAATGAGGTGGCCCAGGCAGTGGCCACTGAGGTTGCCGGCGCTGTTCTGGAAAAGCTGTTCGCCAGCATTGTTGACGTAAAGGATGGTGTCGTTGGCGTCGACGGCAATGATCACCGAAGCGACAACATGAAGGATCAGATCGGGGTCGACCTCGATCCGCCGTGGAGGCTTACGCAGTTCGGATACTCCATCGTGCATCACCCGGCCTCGTGGCCGCTGCCACAGACCGGCTTCACGGCTCGCCAAACGCCCCGAGGCCTGGATCGCCGGCAGGCGACAGCCGCTTGGCCAATCCCACGCCTCAACTTGGTTCTCAAGGCTTTCGGCAGGAGGTGGGTTCCCCCACACCGGCTGACGATCTGGCCTTACTCCCCGGCGCTGATCTGTTTGTGCGTATTACATAGGCATTTCCGACGAAAATCAAGCGCCCTGCCCTCAAGGCAGGCATGCCGTGCACGCTGGCGTGCCACCGACTACCCAATCAGCACATCGCTGACGAACTTCACGCCAGGGTAGCCCAGCGTCAGCAGCAGATAGCCCAGGAGGACGAAGCGGGCAGCGCGGCGGCCGCGGACCCCCGCCCAGCGCTGGGCGGCCAGCAGCAACCCGATGACGGCGAAGGCCGTCAGCGTCAGCACCACCTTGTGGCTCAGCGGCAGCCACTGCCGACTCTCCTCCCATTGCAGGGCCATGCCGGTGAGCAGACCGACGCCTAGCACCGACCACCCGGCCTGCAGAAGCGTCAGTTGCAGCCGCTCGCAGTCGGCGATCGACGGCAGATGTCTGGTCAAGGCCGACGGCTGCTTGCGTTTGACCGCCCGCTCCTGCTGGAAGGCGGCAAACGCCGCGACGGCCGCAATCGTGACCAGCCCATAGGTGACGACCCCGAGGACGATGTGCACCGTCACCCAGCCGCGCTCGCCGGCAGTTGCCTGCAGCGGCTCGCCGGGAACGTCCTGCCAGACGACCGCCCCGAGGCCGAGAAGCAGCATGTAACCGGCGAGCAGTGGGACCAGCCGCCAAGCCTGCGTGAACCGCACGGCGACGACGGCGAACAGCGCGAAGCTGGCTGCAATCGTCACCCACAGCGTCGATGCCAGGCCGGTCTGCCAAGCGGAAGCGTTGTGGACCACGATCCAGGCCAGCGGGCCCGCCACCGCCGCCGCCAGGGTCGCCCAGAACACCGCGTCGCGGCCTGCCCGCTCGCGGAATGCCTGGGCTGCCGCCGGCACGATGCTGCTCAATGCGATGACGCTCAGCCACATGCGCTTTGTTCCGCCCCTGCCGGTTGCCTCCATCGTGCGCACCCGCAGCATCCGCTTCCGGCCTCGCCCTTGGCAAGATGTCTTGGCCGTTCTAGCTTCGCTTTCGCGCGCTACCAGCGCGGCTGCACGATCAGAGGGAAACAGCGGGCAATGGTGGAATGCGTGGCGCTGGTGGTTGCGGCCGGGCGCGGCAGCCGCCTAGGTCCCGGTCAACCCAAGCAGTATCGCCTCCTTGCGGGTCAGGCCATCTTGCGGCGCGCCGTCACGCCGTTGCTGGCGCATCCGCGCATCGGCGCCGTGCGGGTGGTCATCCACGCCGACGACGCCCAGGCCTACCAGGCGGCGGTCGGCGACCTGCCGCTGCTGGCGCCGGTGACCGGCGGCGCCACCCGCCAGGAATCGGTGCTGCGCGGCCTGGAGAGTCTGGCCGACACACAAACGGCGCGGGTGCTCGTCCACGATGCCGCACGGCCGTTCGTCGCGGTTGAGATGCTCGACCGAGTGCTTGACGCCCTCGACGACAGCGACGGCGTTATTCCCGCCTTACCCGTGGTTGATACGCTCAAGCGCGCACGAAAAGACGCAGATGCCGCTCCGGTGGTCATCGCTGGCACCCAGGAGCGGACCGGGTTGTGGCGGGCGCAGACCCCGCAGGGGTTCCGCTTTCCCGCCCTACTGGCAGCACATCGGACGGCAGCCGGTTCGGCGCTGACCGACGATGCCGCAGTGGGAGAAGCAGCGGGTCTGCGGGTGGTGATGGTGCTAGGTGACGAGGACAACCTGAAGGTGACGACGGAAGAAGATCTGCGGCGAGCCGAACGGCTGCTGGCGCCGCGATGCGAAACCCGCACCGCCTCCGGCTTTGATGTCCACCGCTTCTGCGACGGCGACGGCGTCATGCTGTGCGGCATCAGCGTGCCGCACGATCATGGCCTGCTCGGCCATTCAGATGCGGACGTTGGTTTGCACGCACTTACCGACGCACTGCTCGGCACCATTGGTGCCGGTGACATCGGCAGCCACTTCCCGCCGTCGGAGGCGCGCTGGCGCGGTGCCCCGTCCGACGTTTTCCTTCGCCACGCCGGCGCGCTGGTCGCCGCCGAGGGAGGGCGCATCGTCAATGTCGACGTCACCCTGATCTGCGAGCGCCCGAAGGTCGGGCACTTTCGGGAGGCGATGCGGCAGCGGATTGCTGAACTGCTGGGCATCGCTGTCCACCGGGTTAGCGTCAAGGCGACCACCACCGAGGAACTGGGCTTCACCGGCCGCCGCGAGGGCATTGCCGCCCAGGCAACCGCCAGCGTCGAACTGCCGGCGCCAGCGGCAACGGATTGTGTCAATCCGGCGCGGTCGTCGCGCTGATCCAGGCGAGATAGTCGGGATTCCCTGCTCTGATCGGCCAGGCAGTGATGCAGGGGATCTCGTACGAATGGAGCGCGCGGATGCGCGCGATCAGATCGGCAAGGAGAAGCTCTCTGGACTTGAGGATGAGCAGCGCTTCATCATCCCCGACGACACTCCCTTCCCACCAGTAGATCGAGCGTATCCCGCCGAGCACGTTGGCACAGGCAGCGAGCCTTTCGCCCACGACCGTCCGACCGATCGTCAACGCCTCGTCGCGGGACGAAGCCGTGACATAGACGACATAAGCCGACATCAGCTTTTGCTTCCTCCTGTGCGGAATCGCCGAGAACCCGGACGCAGCATGCGCTATCATAAGCGCCCAGGAAAAATGAGGCTCCGCGAAGATCGCGGAGCCTCGGAGTTTTCCGGGTCTCTGAGGGGGCAACGCGGCGGCCCGTCACCAAGGGCGAACAGGCGGAGGGTAGGGAACACCCTGGTTGCCGCGTTCTTCCTTGCAGGTCGCGTGCCAACCTGGAGGCGTTCACGTCTCCGCAGCGGCAGCGACGCAATTTTACCTCGCACCTGCCCCATCTCTCCCCGAGTGATCGCCGGCTGCAGCTTCGCTGAAGCGGCCGCAGCACCGCGCAACGCCGGACAAGCGCCCACGCCCGCGGCTCCGATTGCCGCACAGCGGCTCGCTTGGGCTGCAGCGAGGCAAATGCCGAGACCATAGGCATTGGTCGCACCTATGCCCTCCGGCCATCGCCATCACAACTCGAAGCATAGGCACGGCTGTTCTTCCCAGCTTTAGGGATGTGGATCAGCGCGGCCGATGACGCCCATGAATCGCCTGGGAGGGTGCCAAGGGCGGGAACGGGCTCAGCGGGCGGCGGAGTCCAGCAATCGCCGCATTTTCCCAAACGGGTGTTTTTGATCGGGAACCCGCAGCGATCAGAGACATTTACCGAAATGAGGCACTCACTAGATGGTATTACCCAAGAATCCTGAAAATTGTCTATCTTTGATATATTCGAACGAATAGAATTACAACCCTAAGTGCTCATCAATTGAGATGTGGGGTCCCGTATTCAATCGGCAATACCCGCTATGTCACGCGCTTCTCAAGAGTTCGGAGGGAACAAATGAGGCCATCTGCTGCCGCCCTTTCGCTTGGCGGCTTATTGCTCCTTGGCTCGTTACCACCTCACCAAGCCGCTGCTGTCGACCTCATCGGCCAGG
The DNA here is from genome assembly GCA_016793875.1 of Rhodospirillales bacterium. GTDB lineage: Bacteria > Pseudomonadota > Alphaproteobacteria > Rhodospirillales > Defluviicoccaceae > Defluviicoccus. The sequence goes on from JAEULG010000202.1 coordinate 13,247, forward strand.
ACGCTTTCGGCGACTGGACCGCCGACGCTCCCGGGACACGACGGCTGATCCGCCCGCAGGATCTGCCGGAACCCTACGCCACCGTGTCGACCTCCGATGGTCCGACGGTCGTTGCCCAGCCCGCGGGTGCCCAGTTGAGCGTGCCCAGCGGCTTCCATGTACAGAAGTTCTTCGCCGGGCTGGCGCAGCCGCGGAACATCAAGGTCGCCCCGAACGGCGATATCTTCGTCAGCGAAGGCCCGGCAAGCCGGATCCGGGTGCTGCGGCCCAGCGGCGACAATGAAAGCGTTGCCACCAACACCATTTTCGCCAGCGGGCTTAACATGCCGTTCGGCATGGCGTTCTACCCCGCCACCAACCCGCAGTATCTCTACGTCGCCGAGACCAACCGGGTGGTCCGTTTCCCCTACAGCACCGGCGATCTGACGGCGCGGGGGAGTGCGCAGGTGGTCATTCCCAGCCTCCCCACCGGCGGGCATTGGACGCGCGACATCATCTTCGGTCCGTCTCAGCAGACCCTGTTCATCTCCGTCGGCTCGGGCACCAACACTGGCGAAGCCATGGGCGACCGGACCGCGGCACAGATTGCCGCGATTGAACAACAATATGGACGGGGCGCCGCCTGGGGCAACGAAACCAACCGCGCGGTGGTGCTCGCTACCGGACCGACGGGTTACACCGGCGTGCGCACCATGGCCACGGGCCTGCGCAATTGCGCGTCGATGGCAGTCAATCCCGCATCCGGCGACCTCTGGTGCGCCGTCATCGAACGCGACCGCCTTGGCGACAACCTGGTGCCGGACCTCGTCACCCGGGTCGGCTGGAAGAACTTTTATGGCTGGCCGTGGTATTACCCAGGTCCCAACGAGCAGCCGACCCTGGCTGGCAAGCGTCCCGATCTGCGCGGGGACGTGAAGCCCGCCGATGTGCTGATCCAGCCGCACTCGTCGCCGCTCGGCATCACCTTCTATACCGGCAGCCAGTTCCCGGCTTCGTACCGCGGCGACGCCTTCGTCACCCTGCGCGGGTCGTGGAACCGCTCCCGCCGGACCGGCTACAAGCTGGTGCGGGTTCCGATCGAGAACGGCCGCGGCACCGGCTGGTATGAGGATTTCCTCACCGGCTTCGTCATCGACCAGGACCGCGTCTGGGGTAGGCCAGTCGGCATCGCCGTCGCCCGTGACGGCTCGCTGCTCATGACCGAGGACGGCAACGCTACCATCTGGCGCATTTGGTACCAGCCCTAGCGCCTAGGGCGCGCGCCATTCCGGCGGGCACGCTCCGGCTGCCGGAGCGTGCCCGCGCCGTTCCGGGCTCGTTTTGCGCCGCCCAATCCTTTGTGACTCGTGCTGCCTTTCAGGCACGCCGCGCCCGTGCTATACGCGGGACGTATCGGCCAACGGGAGCATAACGGTGAGCGGATTCAAGCTGAAGCGCAACAGGATCGGTGTGCTCACTTCCGGCGGGGATTGCGCTGGATTGAATGCCGCGATCCGCGCCATCACCTATCGCGCCATCCAGAAGCACGGTCTTTCGGTCGTCGGCATCCTCGCCAGCACAGCTGGCCTCCTGGAACGGCCGGTCCGCTTTCGCGAACTGACCCTCGATAATGTCACCAGCGACTACCTGCGGCTGGGCGGCACCGTTCTGGAGACGGTGAACAAGGGCAACCCGTTCGAGTTTCCGATGCCCGACGGCACAATAAAGGACCGGTCGGCTGAGGCGATCGAAGGCTTTCAGGCGCTCGACCTCGACGCGCTGATCGGCATCGGCGGCGATGGCAGCGCCCGAATCCTCGCCCGCTTGGCCAAGGCTGGCGAGATCCCGTTCATTGGCGTTCCCAAGACCATCGACAACGACCTTGCCGAAACCGATTTCGCCATCGGCTACATGAGCGCGGTGGAGGTGGCGGTGGATGCCGCCGACCGCCTGCAGCCGACGGCAGCCAGTCACCGGCGGACGATGATCCTCGAGGTGATGGGCCGCGACGTCGGCTGGATCGCGCTCGCCAGCGGTCTCGCCAGCGGCGCCGACGTGGTTCTCATTCCCGAGATTCCCTTTGAGATGGAGAAGGTCTGCGCCCACTTGCGTGCCCGGCACGCCCGCGGCCAGAACCACGCGATGGTCGTGTGCTCGGAGGGTGTCCGGCTCGCCTCGGGCGAGACCGTCTCGCAGGCGTATGCCGACGGCGAAGTGCGCTATGGCGGCGTCAGTGCCGCAATTGCCGACATCATCGCCAAGGAAACCGGCGCCGAGACCCGGGTCACCGTACTCGGCCATGTCCAGCGCGGCGGCTCGCCGTGTGCGTTCGATCGCATTCTCGCCACCTCGCTCGGTACCCACGCCGTGGATATTCTCGTGCAGGGAAAGACCGACCGTTTTGTCGTCTGGCAAAGCGGCAAGGTCACCGACGTCGCCCTCGATGCTGTGGCCGGCAAGACGCGCGGCCTGAAGCTCGACGGCCAGATGGTGCAGGCGGCGCGCCGCGTCGGCATCTGCTTCGGCGACTGAGAGGGCGGCTTCGGGAAAGACAACCCGCCGGGCGCAAGACAAACCACCGGCGCCGCAGGAGGGCATGTTCGTGACCGCTTCAAGCCCGCTGGATGCCGTTGCCGAGTTCTTCAAGCTGGAGGCGGCCGCCGGCATTCTCCTCGTCGCTGCCGCGGCGCTTGCTTTGATCGTCGCCAACTCGCCGCTGGCGTCGTGGTACGCAGCCCTGCTGGGAACGACCGCCGGCGTGCACATCGGCGCCTTTGCCATCGACAAGGCGTTCACGCTGTGGATCAACGACGGGCTGATGGCGGTGTTCTTCCTGCTCGTCGGCCTGGAGATCAAGCGGGAACTGCTCGAGGGCGAGCTGTCGTCGCGGGAGCGGGCGATGCTGCCGGCGATAGCCGCGGTCGGTGGCATGGCGGTCCCGGCCGCGATCTATGCCGCCCTCAACATCGGGATCGGTGAAAATGTGAATGGCTGGGCGATCCCGTCGGCCACCGACATCGCCTTCTCGCTGGGAGTTCTGGCGCTGCTCGGCTCGCGCGTGCCGGTGTCGCTGAAGGTGCTGCTGACCGCCATCGCCATCTTCGACGACTTCGGCGCGATCGTCGTCATCGCCGTCTTCTACACCTACGAGCTGTCGTTCCTGTCGCTGGCGCTGGCCGCCGTCGCCCTGGCGGCGCTGTTCGCCCTCAACCGCGCCGGCGTCCGCAACATCGCCCCTTACGTCGTCATCGGCATCTTGCTGTGGGTGTGCGTGCTGAAGTCGGGAGTCCATGCGACGCTGGCCGGCGTCGCGATGGCCGCCGCCATTCCCTTGAAGGCCGACGCC
>JAEULG010000205.1 GCA_016793875.1 Rhodospirillales bacterium
GCGCATTCGTAATGCGCGGGTCGGGGGTTCAAATCCCTCCTGCGGCACCACCATTCCAGGCGGACGCTGGCTGTTCATCGTCTTTCTGCCGAAATGCGTTCACGCCCCTGTCGGTCCGCCGGCTGCCAAGTGCCGCCCGAAAGCTAGCGCTGATGGCGGCGGCGACCGTACTGCGGATGCGCTGCGCGAGCGCCCCGGTGCCGTGGGCGTGGCTGGTCGCCGGCGCCGCCCATCGACGGACGTCCGCCAGAAATCGATCGCAGGTGATGACCGGGGCGCCGGTGGCGCCCCCGGATGTGCGGCTGTCAGCGTCACGATGGGCACGAGCGCCGGACTCAGGCCACGGCCTGCACGCGCACCCGGACGCGGACTCTGGGTGCCATGGCCCGGGGGCGGGGGCCGGCACACTCACCGGCTGAGATTTCTTGTTGATACCAAATATCGGTGTTTGTATATCTGAAGTGATGTGTGAGACATGATCACAGCACCTCAGCTCAAGGCTGCCCGGGCGCTTCTGGGCATCGATCAGCGGGCGCTGGCCGAGGCTGCAGGGCTTTCGTTGCCGACTATTCAGCGCATGGAGTCCAGCGACGGCACCGTCCGTGGCAACGTCGACTCGCTGGTCAAGCTGATCGAGGCGCTCGATACCCTCGGCATCGAAGTGATCGGCGCCGGTGCGGCCAGCCAGGGCGGCGGTCGCGGCGTGCGGCTGAAGGGCTGAAGCCGCGCGACGGCAGCGGCGGCGACAGACGCGATCGGGACATGAACGCATGAGGCGTCGGTGACCCTACCACTTTACGTCATCGGGATGCTATTCGCCGTGGCGGTGGCGGCCGTCCCCTTTTGCCGGTGGCGGGGAGCGGCGAGCGTTGTCTACGGGGCCTGCCTGGCGGCATGCGCTGCCGCCCTGACGGCGGCGCTGCCGGTGTTGACCGCCCCGGCCGGCGAGGCCAGCCGGGTGCTGCCTCTCGGCATTCCGTGGATCGAAGCGCACCTGCGGCTCGATCTGCTGGCGGCGTTCTTCCTCGTCGTCGTCAACCTCGGCGGCGCGGCGGCGAGCCTCTATGCCATCGGCTACGGCCGCCACGAGCGCGCGCCGCAGCGGGTCCTGCCCTTCTTTCCCGCCTTCCTCGCGGCGATGAATCTCGTCGTCCTTGCCGACGATGCATTCACCTTCCTGTTCGCCTGGGAGCTGATGTCGCTCACCTCCTGGGCGCTGGTGATGTCGCACCACCGCAGCGCTGGCACGGCGCGCGCCGGCTACATCTACCTGGTGATGGCCGGCTTCGGCACCTTGTGCCTGCTGCTGGCGTTCGGCGTCCTGGCCGGCGCGCAGGGCGGCTACGCCTTCGCGGCGATGCGGGCGGAACACCTCACGGCGTGGCAGCAGACGGTGGTGCTGCTGCTCGTGCTGCTCGGCGCCGGCTCGAAGGCCGGCATCGTGCCGCTGCACGTGTGGCTGCCGCTGGCGCATCCGGCGGCGCCCAGCCACGTCTCGGCGCTGATGAGCGGGGTGATGACCAAGGTCGCCATCTACGGCCTGATCCGCATCGTCTTCCAGCTCGCCGGCCCGCCGGCGTGGTGGTGGAGCGCCCTCGTCCTCGTCATCGGCGCGACGACCGCGGTGCTCGGCGTCCTCTACGCGCTGATGCAGCACGACCTGAAGCGCCTGCTCGCCTACCACACCGTCGAGAACATCGGCATCATCTTCATCGGCCTCGGGCTGGCGCTGGCCTTCGAAACCGCCGGGATGGCGGCCGGTGCGGCGCTGGCGCTGACTGCGGCGCTGTTCCACGTGCTCAACCACTCGCTGTTCAAAAGCCTGCTGTTCTTCGGTTCCGGGACGGTGCTGGTGGCTACCGGCGAGCGCGATATGGAGCGGCTCGGCGGGCTCATTCACCGCATGCCGGTGACGGCGACGACGTTCCTGATCGGCTGCGCGGCGATCTCGGCGCTGCCGCCGCTGAACGGCTTCGTCTCCGAATGGCTGACCTTCCAGGCGATCCTCATCAGCCCCAACCTGTCCCACTGGGGCCTGAAGTTCCTGGTGCCGGCGGTGGGGGCGGCGCTGGCCCTGTCGGCGGCGCTGGCTGCCGCGTGCTTCGTCAAGGCGTTCGGCATCTCCTTCCTCGGTCGCCCGCGATCCGCGGAAGCGCTGGCCGCGCGTGAGGTGGACGCCTTCAGCTGCGCTGCGATGATTGCGCTGGCGCTGCTCTGCGTGCTGGCCGGGGTATTGCCGGGCCTCGTCGTCGACGCCCTGTCGGGGGTCGTCCGCGAGCTGACTGCCGCCAGTCTGCCGCCGCAGTCGTCCCTGCCGTGGCTGTCGCTAATCCCCCTCTCGCCGCAGCGCGCGTCCTACAATGGCCTGATTCTGCTGGTCTTCCTGCTGTGTACCTCGACGTTGATCGCGATGGCGGTGCGCCGACTCGCCTCCCACGCAGTGCGGCGGGCGCCCGCCTGGGATTGCGGATTTCCCGACCCCAACCCTGCCACCCAGTACACCGCCGGCAGCTTCGCCCAGCCGATCCGCCGCGTCTTCGGGCGCAGCATCTTCCGTGTCGAGGAGCGCGTCGAGATGCCCGAGCCCGGCAGCCTCGCGCCGGCGCGCCTGCACCTGCGGCTGCATGATCTCGCCTGGGAGTACCTGTTCACGCCGATCGCACGGGCGGTGGACGAGGCGGCGACGCGACTGAACGCGCTGCAGTTCCTGACCATCCGGCGATATCTCGCGCTGGTGTTCGCCACCCTGGTCATCCTGCTGGCGGGGCTCGCGCTATGGCAGTAGCCGCAGACTGGATGGTCCAGGGCCTGCAGATGCTGCTGGTGCTGGCCATCGCTCCACTGCTGACCGGCTTCGTCCGCTGGGTGAAGGCGCGGATGCTGCGCCGGCGGGGGGCCTCGCCGCTGCAGCCGTACCGCGACCTGCTGCGTCTGGTGCGCAAGGAAGTGGTTCTGGCGGAGAGCGCCTCGTGGTTGTTCCGGGTGGCGCCCTACCTGGTGTTCACCGCCATCTGGGTCGCGGCGGCGCTGATCCCGACCTTTGCCACCGGGTTGCTGTTCAGCTGGTCGGCGGACATGATCGCCATCGTCGCCCTGCTCGGCACGGCCCGCTTCTTCCTGGCGCTCGCCGGCATGGACGTCGGCACCAGCTTCGGTGGTCTCGGCTCCAGCCGCGAGATGATGATCGCCTCGGTTGCCGAGCCGGCAATGCTGATGGCGGTCTTCACGTTGTCACTGCTCGCCGGCAGCACCCAGCTGTCCGCGGTCGCCAACTTCATGCTGGACCAGTCGGTCGGTCTGCGCATCTCGCTCGGCCTCGTCCTGGTGGCGCTCCTGATCGTCTCGATCGCCGAGAATGCGCGCATTCCCGTCGATAATCCGTCGACGCACCTTGAGCTGACGATGGTGCACGAAGCGATGGTGCTCGAATACTCGGGCCGGCACCTGGCGATGATCGAGGCGGCTGCGTTTCTCAAGCTGGTTCTCTATGCGTCGCTGATCGCCTGTGTTTTCGCGCCGTGGGGAATGGCCGCGGCCGGCGACGGCTTCTTCGCCTACCTCGTCGGCACCGGCGTCTATCTGCTGAAGCTGGCGGTGGCGGGCGTCCTGCTCGCCGCCTTCGAGACGTCGATCGCCAAGATGCGGGTGTTCCGCGTGCCCGAGTTCCTCGGTGCGGCGCTGATGCTGGGGTTGCTCGGCACGCTGCTGCTGTTCGTCACCCGGAGCGTCTGATGCACGGGCTCGCCTTCGACATCGCCCATCTCCTTTCCGGCGGCTTGGTGCTGATCAGCCTCATGCTGCTCTACCAAGTCCGGCTCTATAGCCTGATCAACGTGTTCGCGGCGCACGCGGTGGTGCTCGGCCTTGCCGTCGCTTGGCAGGCGTTCGTCCAGTCGGCGCCGCACCTCTACGTCACCGCGCTGATCGCGCTGCTGTTCAAGGGCGTGGTCATCCCCGTCGTCCTCTACCGGATGGTGCAGCGTCTCGGCATCCACCGGCAGATCGAGACCGTCGTCGGTGTCGGGTTGACCATGCTGTGCGGGATCGGCCTCGTCGCGCTGTCGATCATGGTGATGCTGCCGATCACCGAGGCGGCCGATGTGCTGACCCGCGAGGACCTCGCGTTCGCGCTGTCGGTGGTCCTGCTGGGGCTACTGCTGATGGTCTCGCGGCGCAATGCGGTCGGGCAGGTGGTCGGCTTCATGTCGCTGGAGAACGGCCTCATCCTCGCCGCCGCCGGCGCCAAGGGCATGCCGCTCGTCGTCGAGATCAGCGTCGCCTTCTCGGTGCTGATCGCGCTGATCGTCATCGGCATCTTCCTGTTCCGCATTCGCGAGCGGTTCGACACCGTTGATGTCCACGTCCTCGACGGTTTCCGTGGAGAGCAGCCGTGATTCTCTCCGGCGAAGCGGCGATGGCAAGCATTCTGGTCATTCCGGCGGTCGCGGCGGCGCTGCTGGCAGTGATCTCATCTTACCGGCTTGGGGCGGTGCTCAACGTGCTGGCGACGGCGCTGACGCTCGCTGTCTCTTCGCTGCTGATCTTCGCCCGGCCGGCGCCGTCGCTCTATCTCCACGTCGATGACTTCAATATCTTCCTGATCATCCTGAACACGTTCGTCGCCTTCACCACCAGCGTGTTCAGCGCCAGCTATATCGCCCACGAACTGGAGAGCGGCCGCCTGACCTCCGGCTACCTGCGCTTCTATCATGCGATGTACCAGGTGCTGATGCTGGCGATGAACCTCGCCCTGCTCGCCAACAACATCGGCCTGATGTGGGTGGCGATCGAGCTGGCAACGCTGACCACCGTGCTGATGGTCGGCATCTACCGCACGCCGGCGGCGCTCGAGGCTGCCTGGAAGTATTTCATCCTCGGCAGCGTCGGCATCGCGCTCGCGCTGTTCGGGACCATCCTGATCTATCTCGCCGCGCGTCCGGCGATGGGCCAGGGGCTCGATGCGATGGCCTGGACGCTGCTGGTCTCCCACGCCACCTCGTTCGATCCGGCGCTGCTGAATCTCGCCTTCATCTTCTTGCTGCTCGGCTACGGCACCAAGGTGGGACTGGCGCCGCTGCATGCGTGGCTGCCCGATGCCCATGCGGAAGGGCCGACGCCGATCTCGGCGGTGCTGTCGGGGCTGCTGCTGAACGTCGCCCTCTATACGCTGCTGCGTTTCAAGATCCTGCTGACCGCCAACGGCGCCACCCTGGCGCCCGGGGTGCTGATGACTGGTATGGGACTGATCTCCCTCAGCTTTGCCGCGCTGATGCTGTATCGCCGGCGCGACATCAAGCGGATGTTCGCCTATTCGTCGATCGAGCACATGGGCATCATCACCTTTGCCTTTGGCATGGGCGGCCCGATCGCCAGCTTCGCCGGTTTGTTTCACATGACGATGCACAGCCTCACCAAGTCGGCGATTTTCTTTGCCGTCGGCCATGTCAGCCAAGCGAAGGGCAGCCAGCGCATCGCCGATATCCGCGGCCTGACCGAGAGCCATCCGATGCTCGGCTGGGGCCTCGTCCTCGGCGTCATCGCCATCGCCGGGCTGCCGCCGTTTGGCATCTTCATGAGCGAGTTCCTGATCATCACCTCGACCTTCGCCCGCCAGCCGCTGCTCGCCATTCCGCTGGTCCTCGGCCTCCTGACCGGCTTCGGGGCCCTCGTTCTGCGCATGCAGGGCCTTGCCTTCGGCGAGCCGAGCCCGGGCAACGCCCCGGTCCACGCGTCCTACGTGCCGCTATTCGTCCACCTCGCGATCGTTCTGGCGGCCGGGGTGTTCCTGCCCGGTGCGCTGGTTTCCTGGTTCCGCGCGGTCGCGGCGATGGTGGGCTGAGGAGAGCGGGGATGGGCAGAACCTTCGCCGCCCTCATCGGCCGGGCGACACGGGGCACCGACCTTCGCCCCTGGCCCCGCTTGCACGCCGATGTGGAGGGCTGGCTGCGGGCGGCGGGCGGACTCCGCGACGGTGCCTACGGCCTCGCCGGCTACTGGGGCGAGCCGGGCCGGGTCAATCTGGCGCTGATCGATATCCCGACCGAGACGGCGGAAGCGCCGACGGGCGGGCTCTGCCTGGTAAGCCTCGACTGTCCGGCTGGCCGCTTCCCCTCGGTCGGGGCGGTCTTTCCGCCCGCCATCCGCCTGGAGCGGACCATCTGCGATCTCCACGGCATGCGGGCGGATGGCAATCCCGATCCGCGGCCGTGGCTGGATCATGGTTGCTGGCGTGCCCGTGAAGGAATGCCCGGTGCGGCGCCGGCCGGTCGCGCCACGGACTACCCGTTCCTGCCGGTCGAGGGCGAAAGCCTGCACCGGATCCCGGTCGGCCCGGTGCATGCCGGCATCATCGAGCCGGGGCACTTCCGCTTTACCTGCAGCGGGGAGACGGTGGTGCGGTTGGAGGAGCGTCTCGGCTACGTCCATAAGGGCATCGAGGGCCTGATGGCCGGTGCATCGCTGGAGCGGGCGGCGCACCTCGCCGGACGCGTCTCCGGCGACAGCACCGTGGCCTATGCCCTCGCCTTCGCCCAGGCGGTGGAGGCGGCGACGCAAACCGTTGTTCCCGAGCGGGCGGTCTGGCTGCGGGCGCTGATGGCCGAGTTGGAGCGGATCGCCAACCACTTGGGGGATATCGGCGCCATCTGCAACGATGCGGCGTTCTCGATCATGCTCGCCCACTGCGGCGTCCTGCGCGAACGGGTGCTGCGCGCCGCGGCCTTGTGTTTCGGCCATCGCCTGATGATGGACAAGGTGATCCCCGGAGGCGTTGCCGCCGACCTCACCACCGACGGCCGCGCGGTGATCGAAGGCCTGCTCGCCGAGGTGCGGGCGCGCCTGCCGGAGCTGGCGGGGCTGTACGACAAGACGACGTCGCTGCAGGACCGTACCGTCGGCACCGGCCACCTGCGGCCTGATCTCGCCCGGCGGTTCGGCTGCGGCGGGGTGATCGGGCGGGCGTCGGGACGCGCCGTCGATGCCCGCCGGCTGCCGGGCTATCCGCCCTACGACCAGCTTCCGTTCGACATCCCGGTGGCGGAGGCGGGCGATGTCGATGCCCGCGTCCGCGTCCGCTTCGCCGAGGTCGTCAAGAGCCTGTCGCTGATCACCCATGCGCTGGCGCGGATGCCGGCGGGGCCGGTTCTGGCGACAATCTCGCCGTCCGACGGTGACCAGCCGGCCGAGGGACTCGCGCTGGTCGAAGGTTTCCGCGGCGATATTCTGCTCTGGGTAAGGCTGCGGCCGGACAGGACGGTCGATCGCTGCCATGCGCGCGATCCGTCGTGGTTCCAGTGGCCGCTGCTGGAGGCGGTGATCGAGGGCAACATCGTCGCCGACTTCCCGCTCTGCAACAAGTCGTTCAACTGCTCCTACTCGGGCCACGACCTCTAGCCATGCGCATCATCCGCCACCTCCGCACCCTGCTTGATGCGCCGTTGACCGAGGCGGCGCCGCCTGCCGCTGATGCGGCGCTGGCCGAGCTGGCGGGGCAGGTGGACGCCGCCGCCCGCCAGCGGCTCGGCCGCAGCCTTTCCATCCGCGAGGTGGACGCCGGCTCGTGCAACGGCTGCGAGCTGGAGATCCACGCGCTGAACAACGCCTTCTACGACATCGAGCGCTTCGGCATCCGTTTCGTCGCCTCGCCGCGCCATGCCGACGTGCTGCTGGTTACCGGCCCCGTCACCCGCAACATGCGCGAGGCGCTGGAGCGCACCTACGTCGCGACGCCGTCGCCGAAGTGGGTGGTTGCCGTTGGCGACTGCGCTGTCGACGGCGGCCTCTTCGCCGGCAGCTACGCCGTCGAAGGCGGTGTCGCCGCCGTCATCCCCGTCGATCTGCACATCCGCGGCTGCCCGCCCACCCCGACCCAGCTGCTGGCTGGCCTCCTCGCCCTGCTTGGATCGTCGCGGTAGGCTCCGGGCGCGGGCCAGCGGGATACCGCCGGCGAGGAAAGGGAGCGCGCCCGCCTCCGCAGCCGACAGGCGCTTACAGGCTCTTTCGCAGCATTTCGTTGACCTGGGCGGGGTTGGCCTTGCCGGCGGTTGCCTTCATCACCTGGCCGACCAACCAGCCCAGCACCTTCTCGTTACCGCCGCGGAACTGCTCCACCTGCTTTGGGTTGGCAGCGACCACCCGGGCCACCGCCGCCTCGATGGCGCCGCTATCGGTGATCTGGCGCAGGCCCTTGGCCTCGATGATGGCGGCCGGATCCTCGCCGGTCTCCGCCATGATCTCGAAGACTTCCTTGGCGATGCGCCCGGAGATGGTACCGTCGGCCATCAGGTCGAGCAGCTTGCCGAGTGCCGCCGCCGAGATAGGTGAGTCGGTGACGCTGCGGCCCTGCTTGTTGAGCACGGCGAACAGGTTGGTGATCACCCAGTTGGCCGCCTGCTTGCCGTCGCGTCCCTTCGCCACCTCCTCGAAGTATTCCGAGGCCTCCTTCTCGGCGGTCAGCACGGCGGCGTCGTAGGCGGTCATGCCATAGCTGTCGATGAAGCGCTGCTTGCGCTGGTCGGGCAACTCGGGGAGGTTCGTGCGGATTTCCTCGACGAAGGCTGGATCGAGGCGCAGCGGCAGCAGGTCAGGGTCGGGGAAGTAGCGGTAGTCGTGGGCGAACTCCTTGGCGCGCATCGAGCGCGTCTCGCCGCGGCCGGAATCGAACAGTCGGGTCTCCTGGACGACGGTGCCGCCCTGCTCGTAGAGCGCCACCTGCCGCGCCGCCTCGTGCTCAATCGCCTGCATCACGAAGCGGATCGAGTTGACGTTCTTCACCTCCGCCCGCGTCCGCAGCGCGTTCTCGCCGACCGGCCGGACCGAGACGTTGATGTCGCAGCGCATCGAGCCCTGCTCCATGTTTCCGTCGCAGGTGCCGAGATAGCGCACGATCGAGCGCAGCTTGCGTAGGTAGGCGCCGGCCTCCTCCGGGGTGCGCATGTCGGGCTTGGAGACAATCTCCATCAGCGCGACGCCGGCACGGTTGAGGTCGATCAGCGTCATCCGCGGGTGCTGATCGTGCAACGACTTGCCGGCGTCCTGCTCGACGTGCAGGCGCTCGATGCCGATGTCCTTGCTGCTGCCATCGGCGAGTTCGACGGTCACCGTCCCTTCGCCGACCAGCGGGTGCTGATACTGCGAGATCTGATAACCGGCGGGAAGATCGGCATAGAAGTAGTTCTTCCGCTCGAACACGCTCTCAAGGTTGATCCTGGCGTTCAGGCCGATGCCGGTGCGCACCGCCTGCTCGATGCAGATGCCGTTGAGCACCGGCAGCATGCCAGGGAACGCGGCATCGACGAGGCTCACCTGGGTATTCGGCTCGGCGCCGAAGTCGGTGGCGGCACCGGAAAACAGCTTCGACCGGGAGATGACCTGGGCGTGGACTTCCAGCCCGATCACCACTTCCCAGTCACCCCGATCACCGTGGATCAGATAGGCCATGCGGAAAACTTCTCTTGCCTTCGTTTCATCCTGGCCTAGCACTTATCCTCCGTCGCGCCCCGTAGCAAGGACGCGCTGCACCAGCCCGCTTGCAGCGGCGCGAACCCGCCCACCGCTGCCGTCGGGGATGAAGCTGGTAGTCACCCCGTTGGCGTAGACCAGCGGCTGGCCCACGCCGCCGTAGAGACATCCTCACGCAGGGGTGACCCGCTCCGGCCGGGGGTGTCGGCGCGGGCAGCGTTGATGAGCACTGCGGACCTGAAGGAGATTCCTCGGCCGGGTGATGTCCTCGCCATCATCGACTGTACCATGATCCGCCGCAGCATCCGCGTCGGGGTCCACTATCGCCGGCGCCGAATCACCCGCCGCGGCGGCTGAGAGCCTCGACAAGGCCGAATTGACTACGAGGGTGACGCGATATCTCCCCAACGGGCATCACAGGCGCACAACTCAAGTAACCACGAGTGAAGGTTGCACGTCGCGAGATCCGCTCGAAGAAGCCGAACAAGCAGGGCGGCAACGACGAGAAAAACCGTCCAATAGCGCCTCTCGTTGTTCCCTTTTGGCATTCGTCAGGGCGGCGGCGCGCAGGGCGGACGCTTGCCCAAACGTCCGCCCCCGCGCTAAAAACGGCTAATCGCTCGGATGACTACTCTTCTTCATCTCGGCAAGGATGCCCGCGAGATTGTAAGACTCTGGCGCCTGCAGCGGTGGGAACTCTTTGTAGGATTCGAGTTCCTTGAACCAGAGCTGCTGGCCGATCGGCAGAATGTTCCAGTCGTACTGGTAGGCCGTCACCGGGCCGGCGAGGGCGCCGCCCACACTCATCGCTGTTTTTTGCTCGACCCCGACCGCCTGCTCGAAGGGATCCCGCTTGATATTCTGCACGAGGGTGAAGTGGAACGGGATCAGCGGCAGGATCCAGCCGGCCGGTCCCGGCTGCGACATGGTGTAGTACATCTTCCAGTTCTTGTAGCGCACGGCCGACGGCGTTGCCCCCGAGTAGAAGAAGAAGTGATCGCGCGCCGACTTGTCCGACTTGCCCAGGAGGAAATCGGTCTGGTCGAAGCCGTCGAGCGTCGTCTTGACGATGCCGGCGTACTTGCCGCCCTCGATCTGCTGCCTCAGGTCGTCGCCCTTGGGACCGCCGGCGATGTCAACCAGCGTCGGCACCCAGTCGAGGGCAGCGAACATCTGGTTTGTCCATACGCCCGCCTTGATGTGCCCCGGCCAGCGCACGACCATCGGGGCGCGGTAGCCGCCTTCCCAAGCCTCGCCCTTCTGTCCCTTGAACGGTGTCACGCCACCGTCGGGAAAGCTGATTGCCTCGGCGCCGTTGTCGGTGGTGAAGACGACGATGGTGTTGTCGAGTTGGCCCATGTCCTCCAGTTTTTTCAGCACATAGCCGATGTTGTCGTCCATCTGCTTCATGCCGGCCTCGTTGACGCCCCAGTCCTTGCCGCCGGGCTCACCGACCATCGCCATGTACTTGTCCGACAGCACGGTAGTGACGTGCATCCGCGCCGGGTTGTACCAGACGAAGAACGGCTTGCCCGTCTTGCCGGGGTCGTTGCGGTCGAGGAAGTCGATGACCTTGGCCGAGATCTCCTCGTCGATCGTCTTCGAGCGCTCCAGCGTCAACGGCCCCTCGTCCTTGCATGTCTGGTTTTTCATCGAACCGTCGGAGGACTTGCACGCCAACAAGGGACGCGGCGGCGTCAGGCAGGTGGTCGTCTTCGGGTCCACCGCGCCGGGAACCTCGGCGACGCCAGGGATCGGAGTGTTCTTGCACGGCGGAGCGACGGTCTGCTCGGTCGGGCTCTTGTTGATGTCGGGGAAGCTCACCTGCTGCATGGCGTCCAGGTGGTATAGGTAGCCCCAATATTCCTGGAAGCCGTGCGCTGTCGGCAGCGACTCGGTGTGGTCGCCAAGGTGGTTCTTGCCGAACTCGCCGGTGGTATAGCCGAGATCATAGAGAAACTGAGCGATCGCCGGCGTTCCCGGCCGCAGCCACGACGGGCTGCCCGGCAACTGCGGCGGAATCATCCCGGTGCGCAAAGGATACATGCCGGTGAAGAAGGCATTGCGGCCGGAAGTGCAACTCTGCATGGCGTAGTAGTCGGTGAACGCCATGCCTTCCCGGCCAATCCGGTCGATGTTGGGCGTCTCGCCCACCATCAGCCCTCGGTGGTAATAGCTCGGCTGCATCCAGCCGATGTCATCACCCATGATGAACAGGATGTTCGGTCTCTTCTCCTGTGCGGCTGCCGAAAACGCCAGCAACAATGTGCAAAGAAAAGCTATTGAACATATGGTGAAACTAGCCGCGCGTTTGATAACCAGCGGCGCAGTCCGGCGCAGTTCTCCCTGCATCGGTCATTCCCTCCCATGACATAGACAAGAATTACTATGGGATACCGGCATATAAACGGTTTCATCAAGTTTTTGTATTATGCCGAGGCGTTCTACGCCGGTATCAGCCGAGGTAGCTGCGTCGCTATCAATCCTGGACTATTGGCGCTTTGTCACGCTCATTGCTCCAGCGGAGCTTACACTGTAATGAACAGCTAAGAAAGCGTCCAAGAGGGACCGTCGTCTCGTCTTGCTAACGACTGCGTTATGTCCCTGGCGAAGCCCGTGACCTTTGGAGGAGGATCCTTGCGCTTTCAGCGTCCGCCGGTCGCAGCCTTGTACTCGCGATCGAGACCCTGCTGTTCGCGGGTAAGCTCGGCCAGCCGCGCCTGCTTCTGCTGATCCACCTGGCTCAGCGATCCGATCTCGCTTTTCGTCTTGGCGATGTCGGCTTCCAGGCCCTTCGCCTGCTTCTGCAGCGCCGCGTTCTGCTGCTGGCCGCCGGCGAGCTTGCGGCGGATGGCGGCCAGCTCGCGCTCCGCCCTTTGCTGTTCCGCCTGCTTTTCCGCCAGCTGTGCCGCTATGTCGCGCTGCTCGGCTTCGAGCTGCTGGCTCTCCTGCTCAATCTGCATCCGCTGGTCGAGCAGTGACTGCTGCTGTTCCTGGCGCTGCTTGACGCGGGCATCAAAACCGCCCGAGGAATCGCAACGGATACCCTGGATCAGGCCGCCTTGCGTTGGATCGCAGTCGGTCGCGGCACAGGCGCCGAGCACGAGAACCGGGCCCAGCAGGGCAGCCGACCACAGCCGGCACCGGAGCCCGCGCACCGCCGTCATCCCACCACCGTCGCGCGGTGCGAATTGAGGGCATCGAGCTCCTGCTGCATCAGGGCGATCTGGCTCTCCAGCCTGGCGATCTGCTGGTCCACCTCGGCCACCTTGGGATTGTCGGAATCGCGCCGGGCCTCGGCCACCGCCTGCCGCCACTCGTCGCGCCGTGCCTGTTGGCTGGCGATGGTGTCCCTCAGCAACTGCCGGCGGCGATCGACGCCGGCGAGCTGTCTTTCCGCCTGCGCCTTCGACATGCGGTTGGCGGCGACCTCCTGATCGATGGTGGCCAGCCTCTGCTGGTCGTCGGCGACCATCGACCGGGTCGTCGCCAGCGTCGCGGCCGCCTTGGCGTTGTACGCCTCGGCATCGGCGATCATCGAGTCGAGCCGGTCTTCTTCGTTGGCGTACTTCTGCTTCTTCTCCGCGTAGTAGTTGCCGGTGGCGCCGCCGATCATGGCGCCGGCGAGGGCGCCGATCCCGGCGCCGATCAGTGCACCGGCACCGCGGCTCCTGGTCACCGCGGCACCAATGCCGGCGCCCAGCGCGGCGCCGCCCACCGTGCCGATGACGAGGCCCTCTGCCAGGGTGCGGTTGTAGTCGGACTTCTGTGCCGCCAGCCGCTGCTCGGCAGGGGTCGGGGGCGGAGCGTCCGCCGCCGGGCCGGACACGCCGGCGCAGCCCTGCACCATCAGCAACGCTGCGATGGCCGCCGCCGACACGCGCAACCACCATCGCCGCTTGAGCGCCGTCGTTCCGATCAAAGCTGCGAACCTCGTCCCGCTCATCCGGCCTTCTTGCACTCGGCGAGCCAGGCGGCCCGATCCAGCGCCTGCGTCGTCCGGTATTGCGCCGCATGGCGTGCATAAGTATCTGCGACGGAAAGTAGGTTCTGCAAGCCCGCCGCTCCCAGTTCGCTCTTCAGCACGCCGAGCTGGCGGCCGATGATGTCAGCCGAATAGTCGTCATCGAGGGTAACGATGGTGTCAGCGTAGTAGCGCAGGTTTGCCCACTGTTTTGCTTCTTCGCTGTCGACCAGCTGCTTCTGGCCGCGACAGCGCTCGTTGTCGGCGCCGCGCGCGTCGACGCAGGCCTTGAGCACGTCCTTCAGCCGGTCGATGGGAATGCCGTCGTCCTGCAGCTTCTGGCACAGGAAGGTTCCCAGTCGCAGCCGCGCTTTTGCCGCCCGGTCGCGCTGCTCGTCGCGCGCCTGGAAGCTGGCGCGGAAGGCGAGCTGGAGGTTCTTCAGCCGGTTCTGCATGTTGGCATCGGTAGCGGCATCGGCAATGACACCGAGTTCGCTGATCGGATCATCGAGCGGCTTGTCTCCCAGCGCCGGTACCTTCGGCGCTTCCGGCTTTGGCACCTCTGGCTTGGTCGCCGCCTCGCGGCCGAGATCTTCCCATGCATTCTCGATCGCCTGCAGCCGGCCGCGCGAGGTGATCACCGGCGCTACCAGGGCGACGCGGAAGCCGGTGGTCTTCGCCCGGCGCGGATCACTGCCGCGGTAGAACGGGATCTCGTGGCGGTATGCAGTCCGGATATCGTCCTCGGCGGTAGTAAAGTTGCCGCCACGAACGATGAAGCCCCCGGCTTGGCCGTGCAGCCGGTCGAGTTTGTTCAGCCGGAAGGGGTCGAGAACGATTTCGTCGACGTTGCCGAGGATATCGTAGAGGCCGAGCGGGTTCGGCTTGAGCAGGCCAATCTGCTGCACCCTGTTGTTGGAGGAGGCGCTGCCGGCAAACCATACATAGGCGGGCATACCGTCGGGCATCGGGAAGGTCCGCTCGCGGAACGCAGAGTCGGAAACACTGATGCCGCCGCGCGCGGCGAACTCCCACTCCACCTCGGTCGGCAGGCGGACGAAGCCCGGCTCACCGTCGTCCTTCGGCAGCTTGTCCAGCGCATTGCGGCGCAGCCACAGGCTGTAACGGTCGGCAAAGTTGATGGCATCGACCCAGCCGACGTCGGCTTGTGCCAGGGCGCCGCCGGCTGACGGTGCCTTGGGGCAGGATTCGCCCATTACTCCCGCGTACTGGGCCTGCGAGATTTCGTACTTGCCGAGCAGGTACCACCGCTCCTTGCCGTCGCCCCCGAAGCTGCCGGCAATGTGCTCCGGCCGCAGGCTCTCGGCGTAGCCCTGGCCGCTGTCGGTCGCGCCGACGAACACCAGCCGGTCGCTGAGCGGCCCTTCCGAGGGGATGACCACCCGCCGAAATGCCATCGCGCCGCCGCACGGCAGCGGCAGCACGACGTCATCCGCCGCCGGCTTGGGGTTATAGGCTTCGGTCGGAGGCGGCGCAGCGGCGCACGCCGCCGCCGCTGCGGCGGCGGTACCGGCAGCGACCAGAGCTGTCGCCAGCGTACGGATCAACCGCCGATGCTCAGGACGCCCGCAGGCCTTCGGCCGGATCGATCTTGGCAGCACGGTATCCTCCCACCATCGCCGCGGCGGCTGCGAACAGCACGGTCAAGGCAGCGGCGGCCGCACCGTCGCGGAACGACAGTCGGCAGACGAACTCGTCACGCCCTAATTGGGTAACAAAGGCGGCGTTGAACGCGGCAGCGACGCCCAGGTAGAGCAGGGTGGACAGCGAAATCCCGGCCAGCGCTACGAGTACCGCCTGCACTACCGGAAAGCCGATGACCGGCCCGGTCCCAAGACCCACCAGACGCAAGAGCGCGATCTCCCGGCGCTTGCGATCGACATTTGCCCATAGGCTGGCCGCCAGCGAGAACAGATAGCCGCCCACGCCAATCGAGGCGAGCACCAGGAACACAAAGGAAAGCACCCGGTTCAGCGCTCTGACCGTCTCGATCTCCTTCGCCCGTGTCGCCACCTCCAAGCCCTGGTCGCGCACCCAGGCGGCAAGCGGTGCAACGTCTTCGAGGCGGCGGGCATAGAGCCGGGCGTTGGCGAAGGTACGCACCGCGGGGTCGGTCGGCGGCAAGCCGTCGACTATTCCGAGGGCCGGAACCGCGGCGCCATCGCGATAGTCTTCTGTTGCCGTTAGCAGTTCGAGGGACACGAATGCCGCGTCGCGGCCAAAAGCGGTCTCCGGAATGATGCCTGTGATGGTGAGCGGCAGAGCCAGCGTCTGCGGTCTATCACCGAGCCGGCGGAACACCCGTCCGGTAAGAGAATCGCCGGTGGTGGCTTTCAGGCGGCTCGCCGCGCTCGCGGTCAGCAGGATCTGCTGCAGCCCTACCGCCGGCGCCGTCTCCTCCGGCAGTAGTGGATCGCCCGCCGCCGTCGGCAGCATGTCGACGTCGGCGAGAGCGGTGCCGTTGGCGCTTTCCAGCGAGATCGTGGCGGCCAGCAGGCGGGTCCGCGGCAGCACGAATCCCGTTTCCGGACGGCTGCGGGCGGCGGCAAACCATGCCGGGTCGAGCCGCTGATGGCCGCGCAAGGTGATCTCCAGGTTGCGCGGATCGGCGCGCAACCGTTCGGTCATGGTCGCGATGATCCCAGACTTCAGGCCAAATAAGGTTAGAAGCGGCGCCAAAACCGCTGCCAGGGCAAAGACAAGGCACAAGGACACTCGCCATTCGTGGGCGAAGTCGCGGCAGGCAAGGCGGGCTGTCTGCCACCACTGTCGTCCAGCGGGCGCAGGTGCGGGACTATCGTTCATCCCGTCAGCCGGCTGACGGCGAGCGGCTCGCCCGTCACGGGCTCGGCCTGCACCCGGCGCAGCCCCAGGGCGGAGACCAGATCCCAGTCGTGGCTGACGATCACCGCGGTGATGCGAAGCTCCCGCACCAGTGCCAGCAACAGCTTCATCACTCCCACGGCCTGACCCGGATCCAGCGCCGCCGTCGGCTCGTCGGCCAGCAGCAGGGCGGGGCGATGGGCGATCGCGCGGGCGATCGCTACCCGTTGCCGCTCGCCGATCGACAGTGCCTGCGGCTTCTTGCGCAGCAGACGGCCGATGCCGAGCGCTCCGGTTAGCCGCTCCACCAGCCCGTCGCCGTCGCCGAGACCGAGCAGATCGCGCGATAGCCGGATGTTGTCGATCGCCGGCAGGAACGGCAGTAGGCCGCCGGTCTGCAGCACGTAGCCGATATGGCGGGCGCGAATGGCGGCAAGGGCGTTACGGTCGTGTCGTTGCCACAGCCGCGCGACGTCGATGGCCGCGCCCGGCTGCGGGTTCAGCATGAACCCGTCCGAGCGGTCGGGGGCGAGGACGAGCCCGAGGAGATCGAGCAGGGTGCTCTTGCCGGAACCGCTGGGGCCGGTGATGGCAATGCACTCGCCGCGCCGCAGGGCAAGGTGGGACACTTCCAGCCGGAACCCGTCCGACTCGCTTCCTCGCTGCCGGCGGGTCCCCGCAAGGCTGAGAACCACGTCGGCGCCGGTCATGGCAGTGCCTCCAGCGGGACGGGATAGACGGTATCGCCGGCTTCCGCGCCGGGAGCGAGTGCCACCCAGCGGCCCGTGTCGTCGTTGAAGAGCTGGTAGAGGCGCAGCTTGCGTCTCAGCCTGTCGAGCAACTCTTCTTGTTCCGAGGTGCTCCACGATGCCCAGTCGTCGCGGGTCAGCGCCATCACGTCGCTCTTGTACGGCAGGTCGTCGAGGTATTCACCGAGAAGGCCAAGCTCGCCGAGACGGGTAGCCTTGGGATCGTTAAGCCGGGCGGGATCGCGGGCGAGGTTGGCGGCGGCTGAACGGATCAGGTCGAAAAAGTCGGCGGTGCCGGTCTGCTGCGATTTCTCGCCGGCGTCGAGCACCGTGGTGACCACTTGCGCCAGATCGGAGAGCTGGTTCTTCGTCAGCAGCACGCGCACCTCGGTCGTTGCCTTGTCCGGCTGGGCGAAGGCGCGGTCGCTGAGCCAGGCGTGGAACAGCGGCGGCGCCGCGGTGCCCTGCAGCCGGCCGAGCCAGGCGAGCTGCATTGCCCGGCCGACCTGGTCGGTCGCCGCCGCCAGCTGCGCCTGCACCTGCGCCGGCGTCGCGTTCGCCGCCGGAACCGGTGCCGGTGCGGCGGTCCGCGCGCTGCCGGGAACCATCTCGCCCTTCGAGGCGGCCTTGACCTGAGCGGTAATCCGCGTGGCGAGCTGGTCGATCAGCGCCCCGAACTCCTCCACCGAGCCGGTCTTCACCGGGACGTACAGCGGCTCGTCGGCATTGGGGTTGCGCGACAGCTCCTTGTACTGGCTGGTAGCCTGATTGCGGGTCGCCTTTCCTTCGGGCGTCTGGAGATGCAGCGCGTAGAGGCCGATGCCAAGGCGCTGCAGCTCGAGGCGGACCTGCCCGGCATCAAGGCCGGTGGACGACAGCGGATCACTCCCCTCAAGCGCACCCGCGTCGGTGATCAGCACGATGTAGCGGCCGCCGAACTGGCTCCAGTCGATGTCTTTCACCGCCGCCATCACTCCGGCGTACGGATCCTCGTTGAAGCGGGCGCTGGAGACGGTTGCTTCCTTCAGCGTCGCCACCTTGTCGAGGAAGTCCTGGCCGCTGGTGACTTTGTTCGGATCGGCGAAGACCTTGGCGACGTACTCCAGCTTTGGCACCGCCTTGGTCGACGAGCGGAAGGCGATCAGCCCGAACTTGACCTGTCGGCCGAGGCCGGCGTTCTCGACGGTATCGTAGATGCGCCGCACCGCCTCACGGGTCCGATCGATGTAGGGCTCCATCGAGATGGTCGAGTCGATGACGAAGACGATCGCCGCCGAGAACGCCTTGAGGGCGTCTGCGGTGTTTGGCGTCGGCGCGATCTGTCCTGGCGTCGCCGGCGCGGTGCCGCCCTGCTTGGTGATCGAGGCGACCTCGATCACCCTGGCACGGAAGCCCTGCGAGCTTTCCTCCGTGGCTTGCAGGATCGGCAGCAGGTAGAACTGCTTGTCGATATCGATGAAGGTCTCGGGCTCGATCGAGATGACCCGCGGGTCGCCCTTGCCTTCTTCTACCGCCTTCTGGATCGGCGCTACCGCAGCGCCGGGATCGGGCGCCTTGAGGATGTCGACGACGGCGTCGCGCTTGTCGAACAGCAGCGTGCGGGCGCGCCCGGCAGGGTTGGTGAAGGCAAGCGCCATCTGCTGCTTCCACGGCAGCGTTGCATCGGCGGCGATCCAGCCATCGGTGTGGCCGCGGCTGCCGACACCGACCTCGATCCAGTCGCGTCCGGCAGCCGGTTTGCGGTCGTAGACGTAGTACTGGGAGAGCGGCGGCACCGGCTTGCCGCCTGCCTCGCCGGGCTGTGCCGCCAGCACCGCGCCAGGGCGGGTCAGCACCCGCTGATAGAGGGTCTTCTTGCCGTCGAGAAGGAGGGGCGAGCGAGCCGCCTGCTGTGCGCCGGCGTTGACCACCAAGGCCACCAGCACCACCAGTGCCAGCACAACCGCCGCCGCCCTGGCGGAAAGGTCAACGACCGTTCGGTCTTTTTGATGAACATGTCTCATCGTCGCGACTTTGCTTGGTTGCCGCAGTTACGGACAGGTGACAAGCAGTTGCTTCGCCTGCTCGTTACCGGCCCTTGCAGCCTGCTCCAGATAGGAGCGTCCCTGGCTGCGTTCGATGTCCATTGTCGCGTTCGCGCACAATAGCTTGCCGGCAACGACTTTCGCCTCGATGTGGCCTTGCGCGGCCGCCTTCTCGTACCAGAACACCGCCGTTTCCCAATCCGCCTTACCGACGGGGCTGGACGCCGCCGACCAGGTGTCGGGGTCGTACATTCGGGCGACGGCGAGGCTCCCCTCCGCGGAGCCGAGACCGGAAGCCTGCTGCAGCAACTGTCGCGCCGGCTCCAACTGGTTCTGTCGCAGCGCCTGTTGTCCAACTTGGTAGCAGGCAGCAGCATCGAGGCCGCTGCAGCTCTTGGGTATCGCCGCGATTGGCGGGGAAAGGGAGGGGGCGACGGCGCCCTGGCAGCGCTCCGGGCCGAAGCCGGGAAGGGCGCAGCTGTACCAGACGCCGGCACCGGCCAGTGCGGCCAGCAATACGAGGCCCCCAACTATCAGCGACCACCGGATGCGGTGCGGCTCAACGACCTCGGCTGTGCCCGACTCTGCGGCCTGCTTTTCCGCATCGGCAACTTGGCGGCGCTCCTCTTCTTCGGCCAGCAGCCGCGCCTTTTCTTCGTCTTCTGTCCGCCGACGCGCTGTCTCCTCCGCTTCCAGCCGCAGCCGCTCCTCCTCTTCGCGCTGCCGGCGGGCTTCATCCTCCAGCCGCAGCCGGTTGGCGAGGGCCGGGTCGACGGCCGCGGCGCCACTGCCGAACAGCGGGCGGATGAGGCGCAAGGAGGTGACGTGGCTGCTGGCGCCGATGGTGACCGTCAGCCGGTAGGTGACGGTACTGGGCTGCTCGACTATGCGGTCAGTGACTATCGGACCCAGCGGCACAATGACCGTGCCGCCACTGTTTGCGGCCGTTTCGGCCGCTTCGTGCCAAGCTTCCGCCGCCTGCCAGCGCCCGTCCGGTCCTAGGAAGGGAGTCGTGCCCTGGTTGCTGCACAGAGAGAAGTGCAACGGCCCGCTGTCGGACGACAGCCCGGTAATGGCCAGCAGACCGTGACCGGGACCCTCGTCTGGATCGGCGCTCAGTTCGGCGCGGATAGCCAACAGCGAACTCCTTTGTTCATACTGTACCGCTCCCACCCGTGCCGCGAACGACGGCCAGAATCCGGCCGAGCGCCTCGTTCTGCTCCGGGGTGATTTCGCGGCCGGCGCTGTGTCCGGCATTGCCGATGGCGAGCTCGCGGAAGGCAACCAGCCAGTCAAGAACGAACATCCCGGGGTAGGGGATCTCGTCGGCGGGCAGCGCCGGCAGTTCGTTCTCCCGGATCAGCGTTGGCGGCTCGAAGATCCTGCGTCCGTCCAGCGGCGAGGCTGGCCGCTCACTCAACGGTTGCTGTGAGAAGCCCAGGGTATCGACGTAGTCATTGATGACGCAGCGTGCCAGCAGCACCTGCTGATCGACGATACCAATGCGCGTCGTCGTCCGTTTCTCTTCCAGCGGGCGGAGCGTCTCGATCAGTCGTTCCTCGATGCGATGGCGGTCGGCGCCGGTGATCAGCTCATCAGCAATGCCGTCGAGGATAACGGCAGGTAGCCCGAGCAAGCGTTGCACGTTCAGGTCTCCCGAAAGGTCGCGGACCTGCTTTGTCCACTCTCCCAGCACCAACCGTGCGAATGCCCAGGCTCTGCCGTTGACTGCGGGTTTTGGCTCCGTCGCTTCCTTGCGAGTGGTCGGCAGGCGCACCAAGCTTGGCCGCCGCGCCTTCGTGTCGCCGGCCGGTCGCTCGGCGGCTTCTGCTGGCGCTGGGATTGTCTCGGTGCGCAGGTACAGGCGGCGCAGGTGCTCCGCCAGCGGCTGCAGTTGGCCGAGCAGTTCACCAAAGCTGTCGGCATGCTCCTCGATGGCGGCAGCGATATCGTCAGCCACCTTCTTTTTCTTCTGCAACGCATCAGCGCCCTCGGCAAAGAAGTAGGGTTCGAGCCAGCCGTTGACGGTAGATGCCTTGATGCGCGCCTGCTCGGCGATGCGCTCCAGCTTTGTTTCCGGCAGGGCCACCTGATCGAGGTAGGCTGCGAGCCGCCTCATCCCGCCGTCGTTCGGCTGCAGCGCCGCGTCCCACGCTGTACCGGCCTCGCGGATGTGGCGGACGACGCTGTCGTTGCTGATAAAGATCGCCCGCTGGCCGGCGAGCCTCTCCACCTCGCCCGGCAGCAGGCCGTACTCCACGATGCCCGCCGCAGTCTCCGCGGTGTCCAGGACAGCGCCGAGGAATCCAGGCTTGCGCACTAGGAATACATTGTCGAATGGGCGTCCGTCCGACCAGTTCTGCAGCCACTCGCATTGGGCGAATCTTTCCAGCAAGGTGATATGGACCATGCTGGTCCATTCTTCCCGCTGCAGCGCCTCTGATGTTCCCGGCTTCGGCGTCAGCCGCTTGTCGAGCTGGGTGATCACCCAGAGCAGCCCCGGCGGCCGCCGCGCGCGGTCGGCTCCGGTCTCCCCTTGTGTGGAATGCACCCACGTGTCGAGCACCGGGCCCAGTTCGGTGATCTCGATCTGAATATCGCAGCGGGTGCACATGATCAGGAGGTTCATCTCCTGATCCTCAGTGTAGCGTTCGAACAGGAAGGCGACCTTGCCGCGCAGCAGCAGTTGCGCCACCGGATTGGCATCAGCCAGTTTGGGGTCCTTGCGCACCTCGTCGAGGGTGGCCACCTTCAGTCGGCCGCGGTAGCCGGGGAAGTCGAGAAGATCAATTCGTTCCAGCGACCCGGCAACCGGCGGATCGGCGAGGACGAAGGTCATCTCGGCGGTCAGAGCCGCCAGCAGCGAGCGCGGCAGTGCTGTCACCGGCCCGGGCTCGCCCGCGAGCATCGGCAGTACGCTCAGCGGCTCGCCATCGTCCTTGCCGAGTCGGTTAAGCACATCGACGTTGAGGATGCTGTCCGGCGACCACTCGAAGCCGTCGCCGTTCCGCTGGACCAGCGCCGCTAGCGGTGCGAACACCGTGCGGGCACCGCCGATGCGGGCGAGCGCATCACGCAGCCGCACGTAGGTCTCCGTCAACGCGCCGTTATCAATACCCCACAGCACCGACAGCAGCTGGCCCCGTGCCTCAGCCGGCAGTCGCGGTGCGAGCTCGATGGCGTCGCGCCAGAAGTCTGCTTTCAGCGCCTCCATGGACTTGCTGTAGCGCTTGCTGAAGTAGTCGAGGAGGTCGACCATGTCGTCTTCGTCGAGGCCGCCGGTCGGATTTGGCTGGCGCAACGGCTTCAGCGCGGCGAGATGCTGGGCAACGGCGTCCGCCTTCAGCTCGGCCTTCCGCTCCCGGTCGAAGTCGTTGAAGTAGCTGTTTCCGAGCACCTTGACCAAGTCGGCTTCGGAGAACAGGGTCAACTCCACCGGAAAGCTGGTGGGTGTCTGCGGGCGCTGGCGGGTGAAGCGGGTGACGAGGCCGGTGGCCTCCTTACCGCCGCCCGGTGGGTTAATGTCAGCGATGAAGTCGAGCTTGTGGCCGTCGAGTACCGTTTGCAGCCGCCCATCAGCGGCGCGAGCTAGGGTCGAGATCAGGTACGACTTGCCGGCTTGGCTCATCCCAAAAACGCCGACCGAGAGCGGCCGCACCGCCGCCCGGCCGAGCCTTCGAGCAACGTTTCGCGAGCGGCGCAGCGCCTCGATCAGCCCGTCGGCCTCCGTGTCGAGGCGGCGGGCGTTCTTACGGGTCTCGCCGATCCAGCTGATAGCCAAGCCGGCCCCTTCGACAATCTCCTCACAGCGGCGGCTGAGCGCCTTGGAATTTTCGGTCAGCTCCGAGCTCATCGGATGACGCTGCCGCTGTCTAGCCAGTAGTCGGTCTCGCCGATCCCGACGGAGTTCAATGTGTTCAGTTTCAGCGTGAGGTCGCGCGGCCCCAGCGTCGTGCCCGCCTCCGAGGTGATGCCGCCCATGATCTCGAACCGCTCCGCCCGGCGACGGCGGTCCAGTTTCAGCCGCACCAGCAGCACCGGCGGATTGCTGCGGTCGGCGATGGCGAGCCGCTCCTTCGCCCGCTTGGTGAAGTCGAGGACATAGAGCGGGCTGGCGCCCCAGCGCTCGCTGGCGAGCTGGCGAAAACCGAGGACCATTCGTCCGCGCACTTCGAACGGCTCATCCGGAAGCTCGTAGTCCTCGTCGTCGAGCCGGACGTTGCTGAAGCAGACGTCGTCGTCCTTGATTCGCATGTTGCGGTCCATCAGGCCGATGTAGCGCACCGTTGAATACGCGCGGAAGGCGTTGGACAGGAAGTTGAAGTTCGGAATGCCGCG
>JAEULG010000209.1 GCA_016793875.1 Rhodospirillales bacterium
ATCTGGCCGAAGTCCTGGCTTGCCCGGCACCATCACCACCACCACCGCTTCGACAGCGCGCCGCTGCGGCCGGGTGCCGAGGTGGAAGCTTCGCGCGGCTGTCCCTACCATTGCAGCTTCTGCGCCAAGGAGAACTTCCGCGACCGCTACCGCCGGCGGCAGCTGGCGCCGCTGCTGGCGGAGATCGACGCGCTGATTTCCGCCGGCGTCGCATACATTTACTTCATCGACGAGATCTTCCTGCCCAACCGTCCGCTGCTGGAAGCGCTGGCCGCACGCGACCTGCGCTTCGGCATCCAGACCCGCATCGACCTGTGGAAGCCCGAGATGCTGGAACTGCTCGGCCGCGCCGGCTGCGTCTCCATCGAGGCCGGCGTCGAGAGCCTGACCGCCGCGGGACGCGATCTCCTCGACAAGGACTGCCGCGTCGACACCGAGACGCTGACCGCGACGCTGATCGAGGCCAAGCGGCACGTCGCGTTCGTCCAGGGCAACCTGATCGGCGTTGCCACCGACGCGCCGGAACAGGTGCAGGAGTGGCGCGAGCGGCTGCGCGAGCACGGCGTGTGGGCCAACGAGCCGGTACCGCTATTCCCTTACCCCGGCTCTCCCGACTACCGCAAGCTGTGGGGCGAGGCCGACGACGACGCCTGGGAGCGGGCGCACCGCCACTATGTCGCGCGCCACGGGCACTTCAGCGACATCCAGGAGGAGAACCCGCTGCCACTGGCCGAACTTGAGCGTATCGCTACCGAAGGAGCGGCGGCATGACCGCGACAACAGGATTTCCCGCGCGGGTGCTGATGACCACCGACGCCGTGGGCGGGGTCTGGCAGTACACCGTGGAGTTGGCGAGAGGACTGTGCGGCAGCGGCAGCGAGGTGCTCGTGGCCGGAATGGGGCCGGAGCCGTCGCCGGCTCAACGCGATGCGGCAGCAGCCATTCCCGGACTATCGCTGCAGTGGCATCCCGGCTGCCTCGAGTGGATGAACGGCGCCGAGCGCGACCTGGACAGGGCATCAGCGTGGCTCGCAGCGCAGGCAGACTGCTTCTCCCCGGATGTCGTCCATCTCAACAGCTACGCTTATGCCGCCGCGCCGTGGAGCGTTCCTCTCGTCGTCGTCTGCCACTCCTGCGTCCGGACTTGGTGGCAGGCGGTACGGGGCGGCGAGGCTCCGCCCGAGTGGGACGGCTATGGCGCGCGGGTCGGTCACGCCCTGCGCACTGCGGACCTCGTTATCGCCCCGACGCGGGCGTTTCTCGGCGCCATGTCGCGCACCTACGGCGAGCCGCCGCAGACGATGGTGATCCGCAACGGCCGGAGCGGCCCGTTCCGGCCGCGGACGACCCGTGATCCGCTGATCTTCTCGTGCGGCCGCACCTGGGACGAGGCGAAGGGCGCCGGCGTGCTCGATGCGGTGGCACCACGGCTGCCCTGGCCGGTCTACCTCGCCGGTGATCTGCGCGCCCCCGATACAGCCGGCTGGACGGCGCCGACCGGCGTTCTTTCGCTCGGTCGTCTCGACGAAGCCGCCATCGCCGCGTTCTTGTCGCGCGCGACGATCTTCGCCCTGCCAGCCCTCTACGAGCCGTTCGGACTTGCCGTCCTCGAGGCAGCGATGAGCGGCTGTGCCCTTGTCCTCGGCGACATCGAGACCCTGCGCGAACTGTGGGGGGGCGCGGCGCTTTTCGTCGACCCGCGCGACGAACAGGCGGTGGAGGCGGCGCTGGTCCGGCTGATCCGCGATCCGGAACTGTGCCGGGCGTTGGCGGCGCGCGCGGAGAAGCGGGCACAGTCCTACCTCCCGGAGGCGATGGTCGCCGGCTATCTGCGCGCCTACCGCCGCGCCGCCGGGCCACATCCACGAGGCCGAGACGCCGCCGACCCGGACAGCGCCGTACCGGCGGGGAGGCCGGCATGAGGATCGCCTTCTTCGGCTCAAGCCTCGTCTCCGCCTACTGGAACGGTGCCGCCACCTACTACCGCGGTCTCCTCCAGGCGCTGGCCCGCCGCGGCCACGCCATCACCTTCTACGAACCGGACGCCTTCGGCCGGCAGCAGCACCGCGACATCGACGATCCGGACTGGGCACGGGTCGTCGTCTATGCGCCCGACGAGGGAGCGGTGCGAGCAGCGCTGCGCGAGGCGGGCGAAGCAGCAGACGTCCTGATCAAGGCGAGCGGCGTTGGCGTCTTCGATGCCTTGCTGGAGCAGACCGTCGCCGCCGCCGGCCGCCGCGATCTGCTCACCGCCTTCTGGGACGTCGATGCGCCGGCGACGCTCAGCCGCCTCGCCGTCCATCCCGATGATCCCTTCCTGCGGCTGATTCCGCGCTACGACGTGATCTTTACCTACGGCGGCGGCCCGCGGGCGGTTCACGGCTACCTGCAGCGGGGCGCGCGAAGCTGCGTGCCCGTCCACAACGGCCTCGATGTGGCGACCCACCACCCGGTGCCGCCGGATCCGCGCTATGCCGCCGACCTGCTGTTCGTCGGCCACCGATTGCCCGACCGGCGAGAGCGTATCGCCGAGTTCTTCCTCAAGGCCGCCGCCGCCCTGCCCGATCGCCGCTTCCTTATCGGTGGCAATGGCTGGGAGGAGGAGGCGCTGCCGGCGAATGTCCGCCCGCTCGGCCACGTCTTCACCCACCAGCATAACCTTCTCAACTGCTCGGCACGGGCGGTGCTCAACGTCAACCGCGACGGCATGGCCGATTTCGGCTGGTCGCCGCCAACCCGGCTGTTCGAGGTGGCGGGCGCCGGCGGCTGCCTGATCACCGACGCCTGGGACGGCATCGAGGCCTTCCTCGCGCCGGGCACGGAGGTGCTGGTGGCGAAGGACGGCGCCGAGGTCGCCGCCATCGTCGGGACACTGCTGCCGGAACGGGCACGCGCCATCGGCGAGGCGGCGCGCCGCAGGGCACTCGCCGAGCACACCTACGAGCAGCGCGCGGCGCTGGCCGATGCGACCCTGGCAGCGCTGGCGGTGGACCGGGCGGCATGACCCCGTTGCGTCTCGTCTTCCTCGGGCTTTCGATCACCTCGTCCTGGGGCAACGGCCACGCGACCACCTACCGCGGCCTGATCAAGGCGCTGGTGCGCCGCGGCCATAGGGTCACCTTTCTGGAGCGGGACGTACCCTGGTATGCCGCCAACCGCGACCCGGTTGCGGCGGAATGGGGCAGCGTCGCCCTCTATGACGACCTCGCAGACCTGCGCCAGCGCTTTATCGCCGAGATCGCGAACGCTGATGCGGTCATCGTCGGCTCCTATGTCCCCGAGGGGGCGCAGGTGCTGCGCTGGGTGCTCGATACCGCCGGCGGTGGCGTCGCCTTTTATGACATCGACACGCCGGTGACGATCGCGGCGCTGGAGCACGGCCCGCTCGACTACCTCGACGCCGCGCTGCTGCCGCACCTCGATCTCTACCTGTCGTTCACCGGCGGGCCGCTGCTGGAACGAATCCGCGCGGCCTTTGGCGTCCGCCGGGCCGCGCCGCTCTACTGCGCCGTCGATCCGGACGTGCACTTTCCCGAGGCCTGCGCGCGGCGCTGGGATCTCGGCTACCTCGGCACCTACAGCGCCGACCGGCAACCCAAGGTGGAGATGCTGCTGAACGGCGCGGCCCGTCGGCTGCCGCTGCGGCGGTTCGTCGTCGCCGGACCGCAATATCCAGTCACGGTCTCCTGGCCCGGCAATGTCGAGCGCATCGAGCATCTGCCGCCGGGCCGGCACCGGCAATTCTACTCGGCGCAGCGCTTCGCTCTCAACGTCACCCGCGCCGATATGGTTGCGGCCGGTTGGTCGCCGAGCGTGCGCCTGTTCGAGGCGGCGGCTTGCGGCGTGCCGGTGATCAGCGACGACTGGCCGGGTCTCGCCAGCCTTTTCGCCCCCGGGCGAGAGATCCTGATCGCCGCGGATGGCGACCGGGTGACGGACATCCTCACCGCCATGACGGACGGGCAGAGCCGCTCGATCGGCGCCGCGGCGCGCCGGCGGGTTCTGGCCAGCCATACCGCGGCTTCCCGCGCCGCCGAATTCGAAGACCAACTGACCGCGGCGCTGCCGCGCTTCCGCCAACACGATCCGGCCACCGTTGCGACCGGCGCCGGTTGTCCCGTGCGAGAGGGAGGAACACCGTGGACGCAAGCACGATCGTAGTCCCGATGAAGCGGGTCCTCGTCACCGGCGGTGCGGGCTTTCTAGGCTCGCATTTGTGCGAAAGGCTGGTCGCCGACGGCTGCTACGTCTACTGCCTCGACAACATTTCCACCGGCTCGACCGCCAACATCCGGACGCTGCGCCGGCATCCGCGCTTCGTCTTCCTGCGCCAGGATGTGATGGCGCCGATCTCCGTCGCCGTCGATGAGATCTACAACCTCGCCTGCCCCGCTTCGCCGGTGCACTATCAGGCGGATCCGGTGGCGACCACACTCACGAGTGTGCTCGGCACGCTCAACGTGCTGCGGCTGGCGCAGCGCTGCGGGGCCCGGGTGCTGCAAGCCTCGACCAGCGAAATCTACGGCGATCCCGCGGTGCACCCGCAGCCGGAAGGCTACCTCGGCAACGTCAATCCCATCGGGCCGCGCGCCTGCTACGACGAAGGAAAGCGCTGCGCCGAGAGCCTGTGCTTCGATTATCACCGCCAGCACGGAGTGCCGATCAAGGTGGCGCGCATCTTCAATACCTACGGCCCCCGCATGCTGGAGAACGACGGCCGCATCGTCTCCAACTTCGTCGTTCA
>JAEULG010000234.1 GCA_016793875.1 Rhodospirillales bacterium
CGGCGCGCCGGTGCCGTTCACGCTGCCGCTGGCAGCAGACGAGGTGATGGCCGCCACCGCGTTGACCCGCGGCCACCGCTTCCTTGCCCCGTCCGCCTTCGCCGTGAGCGACTTCGCCGACTATCGCGACAAGCTGCGGGCCGCGCGGGTGATGCTCGATCCCGACGAGCGCCGCGCGCTGATCGCGGAGTGTGCCGTCGCGCTGGCTGCGGCGGAGGGGCTCACGGTACGTGACGATCCCGCGTTGCTGGAGGAGGTCGCCGGGCTCGTCGAATGGCCGGTGCCGATGCTGGGCAACATCGATCCGCGCTTCATGGACGTGCCCGCCGAAGTGCTGGTCACCGCCATGCGCGCCCACCAGAAGTACTTCTCGCTGCTGGACGCGGATGGCCGGCTGGCGCCGCGCTTCGTCCTGGTCGCCAACACCGAGACTGCGGACGGCGGCAGATCGATCGTCGCCGGCAACGAGCGGGTGCTGCGCGCCCGCCTGTCGGACGCAAAGTTCTTCTGGGACGAGGACCGCAAGCGCTCGCTGGAGAGCCGCGTGCCGAAGCTGGCGGAGCGCGTTTTCCACGCCGAGCTGGGCTCCGACCTGCAGCGCACCGAGCGTCTGGTCGCCCTCGCGCGCGTCCTGGCGCCGTCGTGCGGTGCCGGCCCGTCCGGGCCGGTCATCGCCGGACGCGCCGCCCGCCTGTGCAAAGCCGACCTCACCTCCGCCATGGTTGGCGAGTTCCCCGAGCTGCAAGGGGTGATGGGCCGCTACTACGCGCTGCACGATGGCGAGCAGGCGGCGGTCGCCGACGCCATTGCCGAACATTACGCCCCGCAGGGTCCGTCCGACCGCTGCCCGACGGCGCCGGTGAGCGTTACCGTCGCCCTCGCCGACAAGCTCGATACGCTCGCCGGTTTCTTCAGCATCGGTCAGGCGCCGACCGGCTCGCGCGATCCCTTCGCCCTGCGCCGGGCGGCGCTGGGCGTGCTGCGCATCATCATCGAGAACCGGCTGCGGCTGAACCTGCGGCCGGTGCTCGTCGCCGCGCTGAAGACCTACCCGGCGTCCGTCGGCGACCAGCCGGCACCGGTGGTCGCCAAACTGCTCGCCTTCTTCGCCGACCGCCTCAAGGTACACCTGCGTGAGCAGGGCGTGCGGCACGATTTGATCGCTGCTGTGTTCGCTGCCGGCGGGGAAGACGACGCAGAGGACGATATCGTCCGTCTGCTGGCCCGTGTCGCTGCGTTAAGAGCTTTTCTCGACACGGACGACGGTGCTAACTTGCTGACCGCTTATCGCCGGGCGAGCAACATCGTCCGAATCGAAGAAAACAAGGACAACCGGCGCTATCAGGGAGAGGCGGAGGAAGCGCTCTTAGCGGAAAACGAGGAACTTGAGCTGCATCGGGCGCTGTCGGTGGCACGATCCCGGATCGGGCAGGCTTTGCGCAGTGAGCAGTTCGAGGAAGCGATGATGATCCTTGCGGCGCTGCGAGCGCCGGTGGATGCGTTTTTCGACAATGTCAAGGTCAACTGTGCCAACGCCGGCCTGCGGGAGAATCGGTTGAAGCTGCTGTCGCAGATCCGATCAGCGCTCGGCGGTGTTGCGGACTTTTCACAAATCGAGGGGTAGGAAGCACGCCATGACAAAATGGGTCTACACGTTCGGCGACGGAAAAGCCGAAGGAGGCGCCAAGGACAAGAACCTGCTCGGCGGCAAGGGCGCCAACCTCGCCGAGATGTCCAGCCTCGGCATTCCGGTGCCGGCGGGCTTCACCATCTCGACCGAGGTCTGCACCTACTACTACGCCAACGGCAACACCTATCCGTCCGACATGAAGGGCCAGGTGGAAGCCGGCATCGCCCACGTCGAGAAGATCATGGGTGCCAAGTTCGGCGCCACCGAGGGACCGCTGCTGCTGGTCTCGGTGCGCTCCGGCGCCCGCGCCTCGATGCCAGGCATGATGGACACGGTGCTCAACCTCGGCCTGAACGACCAGACCGTGCTCAACCTGGTGAAGCTGACCGGCGACGAGCGCTTCGCCTACGACAGCTATCGCCGCTTCATCCAGATGTTCTCCAACGTCGTGCTGGAAGTGAAGAGCGAGAACTTCGAGCACCTCCTTGAGCAACACAAGGAGAAGGTCGGCAAGACCTACGACGTCGAAATGACCGCCGACGACTGGAAGGTGCTGATCGGCGCCTACAAGAACGAGGTGCGCAAGCGGATCGGCAAGGACTTCCCGCAGGATCCGTGGGAGCAGCTCTACGGCTCGATCGGCGCGGTGTTCGGCTCGTGGATGAACAAGCGCGCCATCACCTACCGCAAGCTGAACAACCTGCCGGACCACTGGGGCACCGCCGTCAATGTGCAGGCGATGGTGTTCGGCAACATGGGCGATGACTCGGCCACCGGCGTCTGCTTCTCCCGCAACCCGTCGACCGGCGAGAACCTGTTCTACGGCGAGTACCTGGTCAACGCCCAGGGCGAGGACGTGGTCGCCGGCATCCGTACGCCGCAGCCGCTGAGCCTGGCCGAAAAGAAGGCCATGGGCATGGACCTGCCGGCGATGGAAGAGGTGCTGCCGCCGCTCTACAAGGAACTGGTGACCTTCCGCAACCGGCTGGAAGCCCACTACCACGACATGCAGGACATGGAGTTTACCATCCAGAAAGGTAAGCTCTGGATGCTGCAGACCCGCAACGGCAAGCGCACCGCGCAGGCGGCGCTGCGTATCGCCGTCGAGATGTGCGAAGAGGGTCTGATCGACAAGCAGGAAGCGGTCCGCCGCGTCGATCCGGCGCAGCTCGACCAGCTGCTGCACCCGATGATCGACCCGAAAGCGAAAAAGGAAGTGCTGGGCAAGGGCTTGCCGGCGTCGCCGGG
>JAEULG010000284.1 GCA_016793875.1 Rhodospirillales bacterium
AAAATCGGGGTGCACTTCACCCCCTCGCAAAATCTTCAGCTGCGTACCGCTCCGCCGGCCGCACTCCTCCGCAAAACGAAAAATCGCCAGCCATCTCCCCGTGCCCCCGTCGGTCGATCCCGCCCCCCCGGAAGCAGCGGGTCGGGCGTGTGCCGCCGGTGTCTGCACGGTCGCGCTTGGGTGCGTCGAGGTATAGGTCGGTCAGGTGATCTTAGAGCGTTCTACCAACGCGGGGCGCAGTGCTTGAAAGACGGGGGATGATTTCAACGCAGCGACACCCATGGACAATCGTCGGCGCCAGTTAGGCCGCTCAAAGACCGTCCCCGGCAGATTCACCTGTTCGGCCTCGCGCATCAGGTCGTCAATCTGCACCAGCAGGATGGAAGCGGGGGAGCGGGCGATATAGGCGTGCAATGCGGCGATCAGTTGCGCAGACATCGGATGGCCGTCGATGTTGTCCGGGTTGATGCCATCAGGTAGTAGTCCCTGTCCGCGCAGCGCCTGCAGCATCAGCCAGCGATCATGGACGCGAGCCTCCCGCTCATCCCTTTCTGCGACGGCCGACGGATAGAGAGACAACCGATGCTTCAGGTCGATGTCGGCGCCACGCCAGAAACCCTCCAAGGTCGCAAGATCGTGGGTTGTCACGCAGGCGAGCGCCCGTGGCGGATACTCGTCTGGCCGACGGAAGCGATCGCCGTCCTTTTCGAAATAGAGCACCCGGTATGACAGCACATTGCACGCCGCCATCCGCTCGCGGAAGCCTTCCGGCACCGTTCCCAAGTCCTCACCGACTACAAGGCAGCGATGGCGCCGACTCTCCAGCGCCAGCACCGCCAGCAATTCGTCGAACGGATATTTCACGTAGGCACCGTCGACCGGCTTGCCGTCGGCGGGAATCCAGAAAAGTTGCATCAGGCCCATCACGTGGTCGATGCGCAGGCCGCCTGCGTGCCGCATATTCGCCCGCAGCATGGCGATGAATGGCGCATAACCTCGCGCCCGCATCACCAATGGATGCAGCGGCGGGATACCCCAATCCTGCCCCAGCATGTTGAACGGATCGGGCGGGCAGCCGACTTTGGCCTCTTGCACGACCGCCTCCTGGTCCGACCACGCATCCGCCCCAGCTCGGTCCGCTCCAACAGCGAGATCGCGGTAGATGCCGATCGGCATCCCTCGCCGCAAGGCGCGCGCCTGGGCCGCAGCCAGCTGCCGGTCGGCCTGCCACTGCAGGTACTCGAAAAACTCGACGCGCTCGGCGTGGGTCTGCGCAAATGCGTCTACCGCTGGAGAGTCTGGGTGCTGCAGGTCCGCCGGCCACTGCTGCCAGGGCTTGTCTGCAAATTCTTCGCTCAACACCTCAAAGACGGCATGGCGGCGAAGCGCCGCCCCTTCCTCGTTGCGAAAGCTTTCAAACTCCCGCTGCCGCCTCGCAAATGCGCCATTGTCGCGACGATTGCTGACGAAGCAGGCGTAGACTTTCTCCAGCGCTTTCAACTTGATCGGCTTTATCCGGCGATAGGCGACGACATTGTCGCTACGGCAAATGGCAAGTTCACCCTCGCTCTCGTGCAGGACCGCCTTAGCGTCGGGACAGTCGATAAATTCTTCTATGGCCTCGACGTCGATGTAGAGTGGATTGAGAAACAGTCGGCTGGATGGAGAATATGGGCTCGCTTCCTCGGGCCGGTTAAGAAACAGCGCGTGCAGCGGATTTAGACCGACCGCCGCAGCCCCAAGATCGGCCGCCGCATCCACCAGCTGGAGCAGATCGGTGAAATCGCCGATGCCCCAGTTGTCGGGTCGGCGTAGCGTATAGAGCTGGGCAGAGAGCCCCCACGTGCGGCCACCAGCCTCCAGTAACGCGGGCACCCAGCATTGCCGGGGCGCCACAATTAGCTGCGCGGGCTCCTCGGGGCGGCTGTCTGTGCGAACGGTGTGATATCCGCACGGCAGGCCTGTCGGGAGCAGGACGTGATAGCGCTGGATCTCGATCCCATCGCACCATACCCGTTCGCGCACCGGGGCTGCAGCTGGCCTGAAGACAATTTCACGCTGGGATCCGTCCTCCATAGTAACAGTCAGCGCCAGCGGCCAGTCGCCCCGGTCTGCGGGCAAGGACAGAGGCAGAACAGCCTCTTCGTTCTCCCAAGCAACGATGACAGGAGGCAGCCACCGCCGCCATTCGGCCGTCCGCAGGCGTTCAATCGATGCATCAATCTGGGCCTGATCGGCGGCATCGACGCCTAGTGCGCCGAGGATACTCCGCTGCGCCGCTGCCGGCACGATATGCAGATTCCCCCAAATATCCCAATACTGGGTGCCGACGCCGGCCATGTCTGCTAGGCAGCCGAGGCTAGCTCCGCTACTCATAGTCAAAATTTCCTTTCGAGGTGCAAGCGTTCAAGCGTCGTGCAGGACAACGAAGGAGCGGGCACAAAGCATGTAAGGGTTGGCAGCAGAATGAACCGTTGCGCTCTCAGCCATTTCCGGTCGGGCAGTGTCCAGCACTACCTGCCAGCGGCCGTGCAACCTCGGTTCCGGGAGCACAAACGCCATATCGCTTGCGTCCGCATTCAGAATCAAAACGAACAGATCGTCTTCAACGCTTGTTGTCGTGGGCTGGCGAGCAGCGAAGACCATCGCTCCGAGCGTCCGGGATGCGGACGTCCAGTCGGTAGTGCTCATCTCAACACCAGCTGAGGTCAGCCACATTACGTCCTTGATGCCGGTATCGCCCACCGGCCTACCAGTTAAAAACTTACTGCGGCGAAACACCGGATGATTGCGCCGCAGGTCAAGCAACTGGCTGACAAAACGGGTCAGCCGCTGGTCGTCCACCGTCCGCCCCTCCCAGTCTACCCAGCTGACTTCGTTGTCCTGACAGTAGGCGTTGTTGTTGCCGCGTTGGCTGCGGCCGAACTCGTCACCAGCGGTGATCATCGGCGTACCTTGCGCCAACAGCATCAACGCCAGAAAATTACGCTTCTGTTGCTCGCGCAACGCTCGAACGCCGGCATTGTCGGTGAGCCCCTCTGCGCCGCAGTTCCAGCTGAGATTGTTATCGGTCCCGTCGCGATTGTTCTCGCCGTTGGTATCGTTGTGCTTGCGCTCGTACGATACCAAGTCATTCAGGGTGAAACCATCGTGAGCGGTGACGAAGTTGATGCTGGACCATGGCCGGCGGCCGCCGCGTTGAAACAGATCAGAGGATCCGGTCAAACGACCGGCCAGTTCGCCGATGAGATGTGAATCGCCCCTCCAGAAGCGCCGTACCGAGTCGCGGAACCGGTCGTTCCATTCGGCCCATCCCGGCGGGTAGTTGCCTACCTGATAACCGCCGAATCCGATATCCCATGGCTCGGCGATCATCTTCACCCGCGAGAGCACCGGATCCTGCATCACAGCGTCGAGAAAGCCGGCTCCCGGGTCGTAGCCGTGCTGCTCGCGCGCGAGTGTTGTTGCCAGATCGAAGCGGAAGCCGTCGACATGCATCTCCTGAACCCAGAAGCGCAGCGAATCCATGACCATCTGCAACACACGCGGATGACGCAGATTGACCGAGTTACCGCAGCCGGTAAAGTCGGTGTACCGTCGCTTGTCCGGTTCCAGCATGTAATAGGAGGCGTTGTCGATGCCTCGGAAGGAGAGCGTCGGCCCGAACTCGTTGCCCTCGCCGGTATGGTTGTAAACGACGTCGAGCAGCACCTCGATGCCTGCGGCATGGAGGTTGGCCACCATGGTGCGGAACTCGCGCAGCCGGTCGCTGCCGACGAAGCGGTCGTCAACCGCGAAGAAGTTGATGGAGCTATAGCCCCAATAGTTGCGCAACCCTCGGCTTACCAAATGCTGCTCGTCGGCGATCGGATGGATCGGCAGCAACTCGACCGCCGTGACCCCCAGCTTCAACAGGTGGTCGATAACCGGTGGGGAGCCGAGTCCGCTTAGAGTGCCCCGCTGCGCCTCTGGAATATCCGGGTGCAGCTTGGTAAATCCCTTGACATGCAACTCGTAGATAACTGTTTGCGACCAAGGGGTATTGGGGAGCCGCTCAGTCCCCCAGGTAAAGCCGGCCTCGACCACCCGACACTTCGGCACCACACGAGCGCTGTCGCGCCGGTCCGGCGCGACGTCGCCCTTAGGGGCATCGCGGCGGTAGCCGAAGTGAGCATCGGTGAGTAGCAGCGGCCCCTCGATAACCGTGGCGTAAGGATCAATTAGCAGCTTGTGAGGATTGAAGCGATGGCCGTTGCGCGGGTCGTAGGGGCCATGCACCCGATAGCCGTAAAGCTGACCAGGATGGATGCCGGGGATATAACCGTGCCAAATCTGATTGGTGAACTCCGGCAGCACGATCCGCTCGGTTTCTCGGCGACCGCCGGGCTCAAATAGGCACAGTTCCACCTTCTCCGCGTTCTCAGAAAACAACGCAAAGTTAACACCTCGACCATCCCAGGTTGCGCCAAGTGGCGACGGACTACCGGGCTGGATCCGTCGCTGCGTCGACATCCGTCTCCTCCGACTGCGCCGTTTGTTCAGGCGTCTCTGGTTCAGCGTCGACCGCCACGTCGACCACAAGTTCTTCTGCCATCGGCATTATTGGCTTGAGCACCAGCGCGGCCAATGGTGGCAGGTTGAGGATCAACGAGAACGGCCGCCCGTGCGCTTCCTGCTCGAGTGCATCTACACGGCCGGCATTGCCGACGCCGGAGCCGGCGTAGCACTCGGCATCAGTGTTCAGCACCTCAAGGTAAGTGCCGCCCGTTGGCACGCCCAAGCGATAACCGAGGCGAACGACCGGGGTAAAGTTACAGACGACCACGACGACGTCCTCGGGATTGCGGGCAACACGCACGTACGAGATTGTGCTGTTGTCACTGTCGTGGCAATCAATCCAGTAGAACCCCTCACCCGCACAGTCGGTCTCGTACAGAGCCGGCTGCGAACGATAAAGGTGATTAAGATCGCGGACCAGTATCTGAACACCGTGCTGCAAAGGATACTGGGTGAGATGCCAGTCCAAGCTCTTGTTGTGGTTCCACTCATCGCCCTGACCGAACTCGCAACCCATGAACAGAAGCTTCTTGCCGGACATAGTCCACATGAACGCAAGGTAGCAGCGCAGGTTTGCAAACTTCTGCCAGGAAT
Source organism: Rhodospirillales bacterium (assembly GCA_016793875.1). Lineage (GTDB taxonomy): Bacteria > Pseudomonadota > Alphaproteobacteria > Rhodospirillales > Defluviicoccaceae > Defluviicoccus. The sequence continues at coordinate 5,152 of JAEULG010000284.1, forward strand.
CACCAGGCATCTTGTTGAGCAGCGAGCCTTTGCCGTGCACTACCTCATCATGGGAAATTGGCAGAATGAAATTTTCGGTGAACGCGTAAAGCAGCCCGAAGGTGAGCAGGTTGTGATGGTAGCGGCGGTGGATCGGATCTTTGCTCATATAGCGTAAAGTGTCGTTCATCCAACCCATGTTCCACTTGTAGCCGAAGCCCAGGCCGCCGAGGTAGGTCGGCCGCGAGACCATCGGCCAGGACGTCGACTCCTCAGCGACAGTCATCACCCCTTCATTGTGACCGTACACCAACTCGTTCATCCGTTTGAGGAAGTCGATTGCCTCAAGGTTCTCTCGACCACCAAACATGTTGGGGATCCACTCCCCTTCCTTTCGGCTGTAATCGAGATAGAGCATCGAGGCGACCGCGTCGACGCGCAACCCGTCGACGTGAAACTCGTCCATCCAGTAGAGCGCATTCGATAGCAAAAAATTTCGCACTTCGCGCCGACCATAGTTGTAGATCAGCGTGTTCCAATCCATGTGCATGCCAAGGCGCGGATCGGAGTGCTCATAAAGGTGGGTGCCGTCGAAGTAGACGAGGCCGTGGGGGTCGCTTGGGAAATGACCCGCTACCCAGTCGATGAGTACGCCGAGTCCGGCTTGGTGGCAGACATCGATGAAGTACCTCAGGTCGTCTGGCTTGCCGTAACGGCTCGTCGGGGCAAACAAGCCCACCGGCTGATAGCCCCATGAACCGTCGAACGGATATTCGTGCACCGGCATCAACTCAATGTGGGTGAAGCCCATTTCCTTCACGTAGGGGACGAGGTCATCGGCAAGCTCGCGGTAGGTAAGGTAGCGGTTATTTTCCTCCGGCTTGCGCTTCCACGAACCGAGATGCACCTCATAGATGGAAACGGGCGCGTCGCGGTCGTTGCGGTTACCGCGGGTCTGCATCCACGCGGCATCCTGCCATTGGTATTCGGTTTCATCGGGAACAATCGAGCCGGTGCGGGGAGGAATTTCCGCCTGATGCGCGAACGGATCGGCCTTCTCCGCCAATTGGCTGCCGAACCGGTCCTTCAACTCATACTTGTAGATCTCGCCGGAGCCGATGCCAGGCAGGAAGATCTCCCACACACCGCATTCGTAGCGGCAGCGCATCGGATGGCGACGGCCATCCCAGCCGTTGAAATTGCCGACGACACTGACCTTGCGAGCATTCGGTGCCCATACGGCGAAGGAGGTCCCGGCGACGCCATCGACCGTCGTCGTATGCGCGCCAAGCTTTTCAAAGGCTCGCAGGTGGGTTCCTTCCACCAACAGGTGAATGTCGAGTTGCCCGAGGACAGGGCCGAAGCGGTAGGGGTCTTCGATGTCATAGGTATCTTCACTGCCATAGGGCAGCAACCGCAGGCTATAGCGGAAAGCCTGCTGGCGACCGACGACCGGTCCGGCGAAGAAACCCTGCTCGCGCACTTGCGGCAGGTCGGCAACAACCCGACCCGTTGCGCTGTCAACCACGCCAACTTTGCGCGCCTGGGGCAGGAAGGCACGAACGACCAGCTTGTCCGTTCCGCCCCCTTGTTCCTTGTGCATTCCGAGAACGGAAAAGGGATCGCTATGATCGGCGTTGACTATACGGTCGATCTCCTCTTCCAGCTTATCTAGTGGCATGGCTTGACCCGTCCCTCAGGTGTTTGGTGTTGTCGAACGATTCTCTGGATCGCTGAGCGAGGAGTCTGCTCGACTGGAGATCCCTCTCCCTGGCGCCCCGCCACGGTGCCGCAGCCCGCGAGGCGGAATGGGGATAGGCGCCGAAGCGCAGTCTACGCCGAATGCACGCGCGCATTCACTTCTTTTTCGAAGCCGATTTTCCTCGTGCTGCAGGCTTCTTTTCGCCCGGCGCTGACGCCGCTGCCGGCTTGGTCGACGGCTTCCTGGTGGTGGCCGCTTCCTCGGCCACCTTCTTCGCCGCAGCTTCCTCCTCGGCCGCCTTCTTCGCCGCAGCTTCCTCCTCGGCCGCCTTCTTCGCCGCAGCTTCCTCCTCGGCCACCTTCTTCGCCGCAGCTTCCTCCTCGGCGATCTCCTCCTCCGCAAGACGCCAATGCTCGGCGGAGCGACCATCGGGTTGGCCTTCTCTTTCCCAAATTTCGCGCGCTCGTTGCTCCGTTCGGCTGTGTCTGTCGTTCGGCATTCCGGGTTTCCCCCAAAGGTGTGACGGAGCGGGGAGTTTACCCAAAACCGCTGCCGATGCCATAGCCTAAGCGGCATTCCAGGCGGGGCGGCGGTAGGTGCTCCCGCCGATCCTGAAGTGGAGCCTGTCGGTGGGACCACTGGAGCGTTGTTTTGATTGGAAGGCTGTCTGACCTTGCTCCCGGATTCCGGAGCGGCCGGTAAAGTACCGACCGATCTGGAGGATGTGATGACGTGGCAGAGGAGGAGGTGGTTTTCGCCGGAGTATAAGGAGCAGGCGGTTGCACGCCTTTCGGCGCCGGGGGCAACGCCGGCGAGGGTTGCGGCTGAGCTCGGGGTAACGCCGACGCAGCTGAAGACCTGGCGGCTTGAGCTGGAGGCCGCGGGTTCGGCCTCGGCGATCGAGCGGCAGCAGGCCGAAGCGGGCGAACTGGCGCGGCTGCGCCAGGATAACAAACGTCTGAAGGAGGAGGTGGAGGTTTTGCGCAAGGCCTCGGCTTTTTTCGCTCAGTGGGCGGCGAAGACATGAGCGCGAAGCTCGCCTTCATCGCCGCCCAATCCGGCGGTCGAGCGGCTGTTAAGCACCATCGGC
>JAEULG010000072.1 GCA_016793875.1 Rhodospirillales bacterium
CCAGAGGCGATGGCGTCAGGCAGGTCCGGGAAGGTGACCAGCACGGCTGGCCGTCCGTCGTCGTATTCGTCCGGCATAAAACCGATGGGGTAGACGAACCGCATTTTCCGATCCTCATCCCGGCCCATTGCGGGCCCGCAAAACGGCCGGTGAAGGGCACGGCTCCGCGATCGTGATACCCCGGTGATGCCGGCTCTCCGCATGGACAATTTTCCGAACTCTAAGCCTTTAATTTTGTTGGTGAGCCCGCTGGGGTTCGAACCCAGGACCCTCTGATTAAAAGTCAGATGCTCTACCGCTGAGCTACGGGCTCGTTGCCGGAAATGCGATGCTAGGCGCTCCCCATCCCGCAGCCGGGACGATATCGGCTGACCCGCCGGTCGGTCAACGGCGGTGCCGGAAGTCGCTGCCGCTCACGCGAAGCGGCGGTCCTGCTGGGCGAGCTTGCGGGCGGTCCGCTGGGCGACCTCGGGGGGAACGAAGTGGGAGATGTCGCCGCCGAGCCGCGCCACCTCCTTGACGAAGCGCGAGGCGATGAACTGCTGGCGCTCCGAGGCCATCAGGAAGATGGTCTCGACGTTGGGATCGAGGCGGGTGTTCATCCCCGCCATCTGGAATTCGTACTCGAAGTCGGATACCGCGCGCAGGCCGCGCAGAATCAGGGTTGCGCCGAGATCCTGGACGAAGTGCATCAGCAGCTTGTCGAACGGGCGGACCTCGATGTGGGAGCCGTCGCCGTTGCGCATCAGCGCCACCTGCTCCTGGATCATCTCCACCCGCTCCTGCAGGTTGAACATCGGGCCCTTGTCGGGATTGGCGGCGACCGCGATCACCAGCCGGTCGACGAGGCGTGTGGCGCGGCCAATGATGTCGACGTGGCCGTTGGTGATCGGATCGAAGGTGCCTGGATAGATCCCGACGCGCAGCTGGCCCATGCTCTTTACATCCTCCCTAGTCCTGCCGGTTCCCGGCGCATTTCACCGGTCGTCGCCGCCCGGGCCGCCCCCCGCTTCCGGCAGTTCGCCCCTGTTGATCCCCCCGTCCTGCTCTTCGTTCTCTGTGTCGTCAGCGCCGTCTTCGCCGCTCGCACGACCCACGCCGCCGTTGCCGGCGTCCGTGCCGTTCTCCTCGACGTCACGGATGCGCGATACCGAGACCACCCGCTCGCCCTCGGCGGTGTCGAACAGCTTGACGCCGCGGGTGGTGCGACCGTTGATGCTGATGTCGCCCACCGGGCAGCGGATGAGCTGGCCGGCGTCGGTCACCATGACGATCTGGTCGGCCGGCAATACCGCGAACGCGGCGACGGCGGTCGATGTGCTGCCGGCGCGGCCGAGGTCGAGGGCGCCCACGCCGCTGCCGTCACGGCCGGTGATCCGGTACTCGAAGGACGAGGTGCGCTTGCCGAAGCCGTCCTCGGCAACGGTAAGCAGGAACTCCTCGTTCTCCGCCATCTCGCGGAATTCCGGCAGGTCGAGCTTGCCCGCCAGCGCCTCGTCGCGCTCGCGGTCCTCGGGACGTTCGCTGTAGTCGCTGCCGCTGAGCCGGCGTCGGGCGTTGACCGCGCGCAGGTATTCGTCGCGTCGCCCGGCATCAACCTCGACGTGGCGCAGGGCGCTCACGCTGAACACCTCGTCGTCTTCGGCGAGGCGGATGCCGCGCACGCCGGTGGACGTGCGGCCGCTGAAGATGCGTACCTCGCCGATGGGAAAGCGGATGCACTGGCCGCCGCGGGTGAACAGCAGGATGTCGTCGGCTTCGGTGAAAGTGCGTACCCGCACCAGCCGATCGCCCGGGTCCAGCTTCATCGCGATCTTGCCATTGGCCATGACGCTGGTGAAATCGGAAAGGGCGTTGCGGCGCACCCGGCCGGAGGCGGTGGCGAAGACGACGGTCAGTTCGCCCCAGCGCTCCTCGTCCTCGGGCAGCGGCATCAGCGTCGTGATCGTCTCGCCGGCGGAGAGCGGCAGAAGATTGATCATCGCCTTGCCGCGGGCCTGGGGCGCGCCCTGCGGCAGCTGCCAGACCTTCATCTTGTAGACCATGCCGGACGACGAGAAGAACAGCACCGGCGTGTGGGTGTTGACCACGAACACCTGGCTGACGAAGTCCTCGTCCCGGGTTGCCATCCCGGCGCGACCCTTGCCGCCGCGCCGCTGTGCCCGGTAGGTACTGAGGGGCACCCGCTTGACGTAGCCGCTGTGGGTGACGGTAACGACCATGTCCTCGCGCTGGATCAGGTCCTCGATGTCCGCGTCGGCGCCGCCTTCCTCCAGGCGGGTGCGACGGGGGGTATCGAACTTCTCCTTGATCTCCAGCAGTTCGCCGCGCATCACCTCAAGCAGGCGGGTGCGCGAGCCGAGGATTTTCAGGTACTCGGCGATCTCGGCGCCAAGCGTCCTCAGATCATCGCCGATCTTGTCGCGCTCGAGGCCGGTGAGCCGCTGCAGCCGCAATTCGAGGATGGCGCGCGCCTGCGCTTCCGAGAGGCGGTAGAATCCCGCCTCCGGTCCGACCTGTCCGGTCTCCTCCACCAGCGCCAGCAGCGGCGCCACATCGCCGATCGGCCAGTCGCGGCCCATCAGCGCCTCGCGGGCGGTGAGGGGATCGGGCGACCGGCGGATGGTGGCGACGATCTCGTCGATGTTGGCGACGGCGACGGCGAGGCCGGCGAGAATGTGCGCCCGCTCGCGCGCCTTGCCGAGCAGGTAGATGGAGCGCCGCCGGATCACCTCCTCGCGGAAGACGAGGAAGGCGCTCAGCATCTCCTTGAGGTTCATCGTCCGCGGGCGGCGGCCGTCCAGCGCCAGCATGCTGATGCCGAAGGACGATTGCAGCGGGGAGAAGCGCCACAGCTGGTTGAGGACGATTTCCGGGTCGGCGTCGCGCTTGATCTCGATGACGACGCGGATGCCGTCGCGGTCGCTCTCGTCGCGCAGGTCGGCGATGCCCTCGATGCGCTTTTCGCGGACCGCGTCGGCGATGGTCTCGACCATCCGCGCCTTGTTCACCTGGTAGGGAATCTCGTCGACGATGATCGCCAGGCGGTCCTTGCGGATCTCCTCGATGCGGGTGCGCGCCCTCATCATCAGCGAGCCGCGGCCGCTCTGGTAGGCGGCGAGGATGCCCTGGCGGCCGATGATCAGCCCGCCGGTGGGAAAGTCGGGGCCGGGGACGTGACGCTGGATAAGATCGGTGACAGTGAGCGCCGGATCGTCGATCAGCGCACAGCAGGCGTCGATGACCTCGCCGAGGTTGTGCGGCGGGATATTGGTGGCCATGCCGACGGCGATGCCGCCGGCGCCGTTCACCAGAACGTTGGGAAAGCGCGCCGGCAGGACCGCTGGCTCATGTCCCGAATCGTCGTAGTTGGGCTGAAAATCGACGGTGTCCTTGTCGATGTCGTCGATCAGCGTGTGCCCGGCACGGCCGAGGCGGGCCTCGGTGTAGCGCATTGCCGCCGGCTTATCGCCATCGACCGAGCCAAAGTTGCCCTGGCCGTCGATCAGCGGCAGCCGCATGGCGAAGTCCTGGGCCATTCGGACCAGCGCGTCGTAGATCGACTGGTCCCCGTGCGGGTGATACTTACCCATGACATCGCCGACGATGCGCGCCGACTTGCGGAACGGCTTGTCGTGGGTGTAGCCGCCCTCCTGCATGGCGTAGATGATCCGCCGGTGCACCGGCTTCAGCCCGTCGCGCACGTCGGGAAGGGCGCGCGCGACGATGACGCTCATGGCGTAGTCGAGGTACGAGCGCCGCATCTCTTCCTCGATGGTGACGAGGCCGAGATCAGCGCCGGGGGGAACGGCGGGGGGTGTTGTCAAACGGTAGTTCTCGCGGCAGCAGAAATTGCGACTTCAGCGCAACAACACACACTAGCACGCGCCACGGCGCCGCACAATTCGACGCCGCAGGCGCGCCCCTGATCTGCCATCAATGCGGCATCCCGCCTGCTGCATGGCGGCCGGGCCCCGCCGTCACCATCGCCGCGGACGCGCCATCGGCGTGGCGCCGCGCCACTGTCGCGGCTGGCGAGGACCCAAGTTGGGTGGCGGCGGCGATCGCCGCGGTGTTGCGGACCGCGGCCGGCGCTCCAGCGGCGGGACTGGCGAGGGCCCGCCAAGATCGGCGCCTTACAGCGCGAACGCAGCGATGACCTGTAGGGCGCCAAAGCCGACGGTGGCGAGCGGCAGCCAGTCTCGCCACCCGGTCTTCTTCTCTTCCGGCTTCTCCGCCTCCGGCTGCGCCGCCGCCGACGGCTCGGCAGCCGGCCGCTCCGCGACGTCTGCCGGCGCTGCCGGGGTGTCCCCGGAGGGCGCCGGTGGCGGCTGCGGCCTTGCAGCCTTGGACAGCCTTGGCGGAGCGGTGCGCGACGGCGCCGGGCCATAATAGTTCACCAGGCGAGCGTCATCGCGGCGATGGGGTGTGCGGTAACAGTCGGCGCTTCCCAGCGACTGGTAGCAGTAGACCGGCTCTTCGTCGTAGACCGCCCGCTCGTAGGCGGATTCGTAGGAGGTGCAGCCTGTCGCCACGAGGATTGCGAAGGCGGCGAGCGCGGCTGACTTGACTGCCTTGCTCATCACTGCACCGCCTCCGCATCCCATCCCGGCCGGTTCCCTCTCTTTGCGCGTATTATATCAATTAATACACGTATAGATAGATTAAATCAGCGGCTGTCGTCCGGGCGGACACGGCGTGTTTCCCTCAGTTGCGGTATTTGAGGGCCGCGGTCCCGACAGCACGGCACCGTCGTTGCCAGTTTTCCGCCCTCGCGCCGGCCCCAAGCCCGGTGTGGGCGAGCCGCCGGTTGCCGATGTGCCGCTGACACCCTAGGTTTGTCCCCGACCGGGCGGATCACCCGGTGCAACGCCAAGGGGAAGAACTCCTCATGTCCTTTCTTGCCCAGCGCCTGGGGCGCATCAAGCCGTCGCCAACAATTGGCGTAACGCAGAAGGCAGCAGAGCTGAAAGCCGCCGGCCGCGACGTCATCGGCCTCGGCGCCGGCGAGCCCGATTTCGATACGCCGGAGCACATCAAGGCGGCCGCTGCCACCGCCATCGCGCGTGGCGAGACCAAATACACCGCGGTCGCCGGCACCCTCGCCCTGCGCAAGGCGATCGCCGCCAAGTTCGCCCGCGAGAACGCGCTGGAGTACACGCCCGAGCAGATCACCGTCGGCTGCGGCGGCAAGCAGACGATCTTCAATGCGCTGCTGGCGACGCTTGACGAGGGCGACGAGGTGGTCATCCCGGCGCCCTACTGGGTTTCGTACCCCGACATCGTGCTGATGGCGGAAGGCACGCCGGTGATGGTGCCGGGCGTGCCGGAGCGGAACTTCAAAGTCGATCCGCAGGCGCTCGACCGGGCAATTACCCGGCGGACCAAGTGGCTGATCCTGAATTCGCCGTCCAATCCCACCGGCGGCGCCTATTCGGAGTTGGAATTGCAGCAGCTGTGCGAGGTGCTGCTGGCGCATCCGCATGTCTGGGTGATGACCGACGACATCTACGAGCACGTTATCTACGACGGCTTCCGCTTCACCACGCCGGCGCAGGTCGAGCCGCGGCTGTACGATCGCACGCTGACCATCAACGGCTGCTCCAAGGCCTATTGCATGACCGGTTGGCGGGTTGGCTGGGGCGCCGGCCCGAAGCCGCTGATTGCCGCCATGAACATGATTCAGTCGCAGTCGACGACGCATACCAGCTCGATCAGCCAGGCGGCGGCAGTGGAGGCGTTGAACGGCCCGCAAGACTTCATCGCCAAACACAACGCGATCTTCCAGACACGCCGCGATCTGGTGGTGAGCATGCTGAACCAGGCAGCCGGGATTACCTGCGCGTGCCCGGAAGGCGCCTTCTACGTCTATCCCTCCTGTGCCGGCGTGATCGGCAAGAAGACGCCGGAGGGCAAGACGATCGCCACCGACGAGGACTTCGTCACCTATCTGCTGGAGGCGGAGGGTGTCGCCTGCGTCCAGGGTGCGGCCTTCGGGCTGTCGCCCTACTTCCGCATCAGCTACGCCACCGCGACCGAGCTGCTGGAGGAGGCGTGCCGCCGCATCCAGCGGGCGTGCGCGGCGCTGAGTTGATGCCGCCACCGGGGATGGGCCGGCCGGAGGTGCGGTGATGCAGCCCATCCTCGCGTGCTGCCAGGATTTGCGGGAGAGCCGCTTCCAACCGGGCGAGGTGCTGCTGGCCGAGGGGCAGCACACCGGCAAGCTCTATATCCTCATCGATGGCGCCGTCGAGGTGTCGAGGGCTGGTTTTCCGATCGATGTCGTCAGTGAACCGGGAACGATGTTCGGCGAGACCTCCGTGCTTCTCGATCTTCCGCACACGGCAACGGTCAAGGTGACGGCTCTTTGCCGGGCCTATGTCGTCGACGATGCCGCCGCTTTCCTGCTGGCGCACCCCGATTTCGCGCACGCCATCTCCCGGCTGCTGGCGCAGCGCCTGCATACCGTGACGTCCTACCTCGCCGATCTGAAGGCGCAGTTTTCCGACCATCACGACCATCTGGCGATGGTCGACGAGGTGCTGGTCAGCCTGCTGCACCAGCAGGACGCGGAATTCAAACCGGGCTCGGAACGCTGTCCGGATCCGCCGCCGGTGGTGCCGCGCAAGGCCTGAGCCAGTCCGGCAGTTCGTCCAGCTCCTCGATCGGACGGCGCAGCGGCGCGTCGAGGCGCAGGCTCTGGGCGCCGGCCAGCGAGAACCACAGCGCCTGTTCGCGGCTCAGCTCGAAGACGACGTGCGTCGGCACCGGCCCGATTTGCCGTCCGGCATTGAACACCCAGGTATCGCCGATGCGGTCCACCCATGAGCCGCCGCCCTGGAACGGCGCCTCGTGGATATGGCCGCTGAGCACGAGGTCCGGGGAAAACCGCTCGATCCAGCGGCGCAGGTCGGCGTCGCCCTCGTCGCGGCCGCCGACGATGCTGGTCGGCGATGCCGCCGGCGGAGCGTGATAGATCCACACCCAGCGCTGGCGCTCCCGCGCCGCATCGCGCGCGAGCTGGGCTTCCACTTTGTCCCGCCCGCACGGCCCATCCCACCACGGGCAGACGGTGAACAGCACGCCAGCGCGTTCGACCGCATCGCCGTCGGTGGGAATGCCGAGCGCACGCACCCGGCCTAGCCACCGCGCCGCCTTCTCGCCGGCGCCGTCGCGGCCGTCGAGGTCGTGATTTCCCGAGGAAACGATCAGGAAAGTGCGTTCCTTGAGCCGGCGCAGATAGCCGAGGACGACGGCAATCTGCGCCGGGCCGGCGACGGCGGCGGAGATGTCGAGGTGATCGCCGGCGATGATCACCACGTCAAAGTGCTCCGCCACCTCCAGCGTCCAGTCGAACTGCTTCAAGGTGTAGTGCAGATCGGAGACCAGCAGGCACTGCATCGCCTTGGAAGGCGAATCAGGGCCTCACAGTTCCTTGGCCTGATGGCGCAGCTTGAACTTCTGGACCTTGCCGGTCGAGGTCTTGGGCACCTCGCCGAAGATCACCGTCCGCGGACACTTGAAGTGGGCGGTATGGCTGCGGCAGAAGGCGATGATCTCTTCCTCGCTGGGGGCAAAGCCGTCCTTCAGCTCGATGAAGGCGCAGGGCGTCTCGCCCCACTTGTCGTCGGGGCGGGCGACGACGGCGGCGAGCAGCACCGCCGGGTGCTTATGGAGGATGTTCTCCACCTCGATCGACGAGATGTTCTCGCCGCCGGAGATGATGATGTCCTTCGAGCGGTCGCGCAGTTGCACGTAGCCGTCGGGGTGGCGGACGCCGAGGTCGCCGGAATGGAACCAGCCGCCGCCGAAGGCAACGCGGGTCGCCATCGGGTCCTTCAGGTAGCCCTTCATCACCACGTTGCCCTGGAACATCACCTCACCGATGGTCTCGCCGTCGTCCGGAACCGGCGCCATCGTCAGCGGATCGCGCACCGACAGGCCTTCGAGATTGGGGTAGGGGACGCCCTGGCGCGCCTTGAGCTGCGCCTGCTCTTCGATCGGCAACTCATTCCACTCGTCGTGCCAGGCGCAAACCACCGACGGCCCGTAGGTTTCGGTCAGCCCGTAGACGTGGGTGACGCGGAAGCCCTGCCGCTGCATCTCCTCGAGGGTTGCCGCCGGCGGCGGCGCCGCCGCGGTCATCACCTGCACCGTGTGGGAGATCTTCGGCCGCCGGTCGGCGGGGGTGTTGGCGACCATGTTGAGGACGATCGGGGCGCCGCAGAAATGGGTGACGCGGTGCTCGCCAATCGCTTGCCAGATGCTCTCGCCGGTGAAGCTGCGCTGGCAGACGCTGACGCCGGCGACCGCCGCCAGGGTCCACGGGAAGCACCAGCCGTTGCAATGGAACATCGGCAGCGTCCACAGGTATACCGGGTGCGGCGGCATCTGCCAGGAGATGACGTTGCCGATGGCGGTGAGGTAGGCGCCGCGGTGGTGATAGACGACCCCTTTCGGATCGCCGGTGGTTCCCGAAGTGTAGTTGAGGCTGATCGCCCGCCACTCGTCATCGGGCGGGCTCCAGGCAAAGGCCGGATCGCCTTCCGCCAGCAGCGCCTCATAGTCCAGCGCTCCCAGCTTCGGGCCGCGCTCGCGCGCCTGGTCGTCGTCGATATCGATGACCAGGATGTCGCGGTCGAGGTGCTTCAGCGCCTCGCCGATCGGCCCCGCGAACTCGCGATCGGTGATCAGCACCTTGGCGTCGCCGTGCCGCAGGCAGAAGGCCAGCGCCGGTGCATCGAGCCGGCTGTTGAGCGTGTTGAGCACGGCGCCGGTCATCGGCACCCCGAAATGCGCCTCGAAAATCTCGGGCGTGTTTGCCGCCATCACCGCCACGGTATCGCCGGTGCCGACCCCCCGCCGGTGCAACGCCGAGGCGAGGCGGCGGCAGCGGTCGTAGGATTGCGCCCAAGTGTAGCGGCGTGCGCCGTGAATCACGGAGGTCCGATCGGGATAGACCAGGGCGGCGCGGGCGATGAAGCCCAGCGGCGTCAGCGCCTGATGGTTCGCTGCGCACTGCGGCAACTGCTCGAATGGATTGGCGACGGTCGTTTCTGCAGACGCTGTCATGGTTTCCTCCCCCGGAGTGCGGTTTATTTCTCGGGCTATCATGCAACCGCGGCCGCGGCGAATGCAAAGGAGAGTGCCTGCCCTATGCGGTTTTCCGCCGCTACTGAAACGCTTTCCAGCCGGGCCGCCCCCCTCGGCGACGGGACGATGGCCCGAAAGGCCGGCACAGCCGAAGGATGTGCCGGCTCCCGAACCCGCCCGTTGCGGTCAGCGCCGCTCAGAGCAGAAGTCCGAACACGAAGATCGGCATGGTGATGATCAGCGCGGTGATGCAGTAGCCCATGATGTCGCGGACGCCGAGACCGGCGATGGCCAGCGCCGGCAATGCCCAGAACGGTTGCGCC
>JAEULG010000094.1 GCA_016793875.1 Rhodospirillales bacterium
GCCCGCAGCTTGTCGCGATAGTCGGCGAAGTCGCTCACGGCGAAGGCGGACGGGGCAAGGAAGCGGTGGCCGCGGGTCAACGCGGTGGCGGCCATCACCTCGTCTGCTGCCAGCGGCAGCGTGAACGGCACCGGCGCGCCGTCGAACAGCGCGAGGATGCTCTGCAGCGGCCGCACCCAGCGGAAGCTGCCCGTCCCCCAGCGCATCGACTTGGGCCAAGGAAAACCGGCCAGCACCCCTGCCAGCAGGCCGGTCACCACCTCAGCGGTTGCCGCCCCCGGCTTCTCCTGCACGGCAAAGTAGAAGCTGCCCTTGTCGGTTTCCCGCACCTCCGCCTCGTCCAGCGCGGCCAGTCCCGCAGAGCGCAGGAAGCCTTCCACCGCCTTCGCCGGGGCGCCGACGCGCGGGCCCTTGCGCTCCTCGCGTACATGAGGCTGATGCGTGGGCAGCCCGTCCACCACCAGCGCCAGACGTCGCGGCGTCACGAACGCGTCGGCCCTCGTGTACTCGAGTCGTTCCTTCTCAAGTCCTTCGCACACCAGCCGTTTCAGATCCTCCGCGGCGCGCACCTGCATGCGGGCGGGGATCTCTTCGGAAAGAAGCTCGAGTAGGAGTTCAGGCATGGTTCGGTCCTGCCACCCTCACCCGCTCGCTTTGCTCGCACCCTCTCCCGCAAGGGGAGAGGGTTTTTCTTGCCCCTCCCTCTCGGGAGAGGGAGGGGCCCGGTGCGGAGCACCGGGAGGGTGAGGGGGTGTTCTTCGTCATCCCATCACCCCCGCTGGCCATGTCTCGCCAGCCACGCTTCGCAGCAGGCCTTGGCCAGCGCGCGCACCCGGCCGATATACGCCGCCCGCTCGGTCACGCCGATGACGCCGCGGGCATCCAGCAGGTTGAAGCGGTGGCTGGCCTTGATGCACTGCTCGTAGGCGGGCAGCACCAGCGGCGGCTCCAGCGCCAGCAGCGCCTGGCACTCGGCCTCGGCATCGGCGAAGTGGCGGAAGAGCTGCTCGGTATTGGCGTGCTCGAAGTTGTAAGCCGAGCCTTCCCGCTCGCTCTGCAGGAAGACATCGCCGTAGCTGGTGCCGCATCCGTCCCAGTCGAGGTCGTAGACGTTCTCGACCCCCTGGATGTACATGGCCAGCCGCTCGAGGCCGTAGGTCAGCTCCACCGCGACCGGCGCGCACTCGATGCCGCCCACCTGCTGGAAATAGGTGAACTGGGTAACCTCCATGCCATCGCACCAGACCTCCCAGCCGAGGCCCCAGGCGCCGAGCGTGGGGCTCTCCCAGTCGTCCTCGACGAAGCGGATGTCGTGCAGCGCGGGGTCGATGCCGAGATGGCGCAGGCTCTGCAGGTAGAGGTCCTGCGAATCTGGCGGCGACGGCTTCAGCAGCACCTGGAACTGGTAGTAGTGCTGCAGGCGGTTGGGGTTCTCGCCGTAGCGGCCGTCGGTGGGGCGGCGCGAGGGCTGCACGTAGGCGCAGCGCCAGGGCGCCGGCCCAAGCGCCCGCAGCGTCGTCGCCGGATGGAAGGTGCCGGCGCCGACCTCCATGTCGAACGGCTGCAGCACGACGCAGCCACGCTCCGCCCAGAACGTCTGCAGGCGGAGGATCAGCGCTTGGAAGCTGTTGGACGGATCAGGGGCCATCTTGCGGGATGCGGTGGACGTTCCGTGCCGGGCGTTACGCCTCTTTATTCGAGGGCCGGACGATACGTCCGGGGGCGCGGAGGGTCAAGACGAGGGTGCGCGGCGCGGCCGCGGCCGCGTCAGCCCGCCGGGCGCAGCGGGCACTCTGCCTGGTCGCAGCCATGCGCATCGCCGGCAACGAACCACGTCTGGCAGCGGGGGCAGCGGGTCAGCGCCTGCACCGGCCGCCGTCCCGGTCGCGAAGCGGTGGCGGCGCCCGGCGGCAGCGGCTCGTCCCGGCGACCGTGCAACTTCGACCACCAGCTCGCCCCCGCCCATCCGGCGGCGGCGGCAGCGATCCCCACGGCGATCAAGGGCAATGCCGGCAACATGATGGGTGAACTTTACGGATCTCCGGCAGTGCCGGTCAAGCCGGTGCGCCATCCGCAGCGGTGATGGCGGCGGCAACCTGCGGTGGTCGGGCGAGCGGTCGGCGCTGGCGGCCATGGTCGTCGAAGTTGCCGGCGGCAAGCCAGGCATCGAAGGCGGCGCGGCGTTCCGGCCACTCCTCCGCCACCATGGCGTACCAGGCGGTATCCCGGTTACGGCCCTTGACGATCATGTGACGGAAGAAAACACCCTCGAAGCGGAAGCCGAGGCGCAGCGCCGCCCGCCGTGACGGAGCGTTCAGCGCATCGCACTTCCACTCGACGCGGCGGCAGCCGAGGTCGTCGAACGCGTGGCGGATCATCAGCATCAGCGCCTCGCTCGCCCCCCGCGTCCGCTGCAGGGCAGGCGCGAACCAGATGTGGCCGATCTCCAGCACACCGTCCTTCGGCGCGATGCGCATGAACGCCGCCATCCCGGCGGCGCGGCCGCCCGCCCGGTCGATGATCGCGTAAAACACCGGATCGGCGGCCGCCGCGCCGTCGCGCAGCCAGGTGGCGAAGGCTTCGGGAGTGGCGAACGGCGCCGGCCACAGGTAGGTCCAGACGGCGCGGGCGGGCTCGTCTGCGTGCGAGGCGGACCACAGGTCGGCGGCGTGCCGCGCCGGATCGAGCGGCTCCAGCCGCGCGCTGACGCCTTCCAACGGCAGCCGCGGCGGGAACAGGCCAGGCGGCAGCGGTGCAACCGGCGCTCCGGAAACGAGGCTCTCCGGGCGCACCCGATCCGTCAGCGGCTCGCTCACAGGCCGAAGCGCGCCCAGACCAGCCGCTCCTCCAGCGCCGACAGCAGCTGTTCGGGAAGGTCGGGCAAGGCGTTCGCACGACTGCTGGCGGCGATGTCCGGCAGGCCGAGGCGGCGGCGCCACCAGCGCGACGGCTCGCCGACCAGGCGCAGCCGCACCTTGTCGCCGAACTTGGCGCGCATCACCGTGCGGACGTCGCCGAGGCCGTCGATCAGGCCCAGCCGCAGCGCCGACCGCCCGGTCCAGAAGCGGCCGCTGAACAGCTCCTCGGGGTCGCCCTGCAGCTTGCCGGCGCGCCGTTCCTCGACATGGCGGCGAAAGGCTTCGTGGGTTTCCGCCAGCAGCGCAT
>JAEULG010000286.1 GCA_016793875.1 Rhodospirillales bacterium
TCGAACTTGTTGGGAGCGACGTGCTTGTCCGGGCTGCGCCGGCCGATCCACATGAAAAGGCCCTCGCCGGTGCGGACGTAGCCGTTGACGTGGACGCCGGATGCCCAGATGCCGAAGTGCGGGATGGCGGCGCGTTCCATCAGGAACAGCGGGTTCCCCTCCAGACGCGCCGCGACCGTATATGGCTCGTCGCGCCAGGAGCGGATGGCGCCTTCGGCGACGAGTTGCCGCAGCACCGTCTCGATCGCCCGCGTCCGCCCCTCGAAGCCGGTGATGGCGGCGGCGAGACGGACGCACTCGGCCGACGTTGCGAAGACATCGGGAAAGCGGGCAAGACGTGCGGCAAAGCCGGGCAGGATCAGCCCGACCTCGGTGCCGTCGACCAGAAAGGGCAGATAGTCGGCCGGATTGAACCGGGAGCATTCCCGCAGCCGGTCGACGAAGCTCATGCTGGACCCTCCTCCGCCTCCGCCAGATCAAGGAACGCCGCGGCAGCGGCGGTGAGTATACCGCCCCCGCCGGTGCGTCCGAAGCAAATGTGCCGATGGATGCAGACCCGCGCCGACGGTCAGGCGACGGAGCTCTCGCTGCGGTCGCGACTACGGATATAGGCGACGGCGCAGTGCCGGGAGCAGTAGGGCTTGCCCGGTGCGGAAGGCTCGCCGCAGAAGTGGAAGTTGCGGTCACCGGGATTGCCGACCGGCCAGCTGCACATGTCGGCGGACAGACGGTCCAGCCGCACGACGTCGGCGAGTTCCGGTTCGTCCTTCTGCGTCGGCCGGCGCTGCGGCAAGCCAAGGCGATGCACCTTGCCGATTACCGCATTCTTGGTAATCCCAAGACGACGACCGATGTCGCTGGTCGTCAAACCTTCGTTCCAAAAGGCCATCAGCATTGCAATGCGGTCGGCCGTCCAGTCCGCTGTAGACATGTCGTTTCAGGCCCTGCGCATAGGGAAACCGGGGAAGACGGGGCGAGCGGCTTTTTCGTTGACGTCAAGCCCGGAAGACTTTCGCCCGTCGCCTTGTGTCTTATTGTTGCTAATAGTTGTGGTGATGTCCACCACATATTGAGTTTTCCACAAGATTTTGTGTTTCCAGCCCAACAAATCAACAAGACCCCTCAAGCGACTTTCGAGCTAGAAGGTGGAATATCATGATTCAGCTTGCGAATCGACCTCAAAGCTTGCGAATGGGGAACAGCGTTTCACCGCGATAGAAAAGGAAGGGGCCGATGAGCGATGCAGACTCTCCCGATGCCGCCCAGGCCGGCCGGCGGCCCAGCCGGTGAAAGCGCGTCGCGCCCCCTGTTGGGTCACAAATGGCCCCATTTACCGCGCGTTGGGCGATCCGTCGGCACGCGGCAAAGACCGGATCCGCGGCCGGCGGCGGTGGGGCCGCCGCTCCTCGCTCCTCCCGATCGAGGCACGCGATGAACAGCAACGCCCGCGCTGAAGCGTCCTTCGATGCGCCCGCGCCGACGCTCTCCGTCTGCCAGGCGCGCACTTGATTCGCAACGGCGGCGGCCAGTGCCTCTCGAACGCGCACCGATTCGCTGCGGGCCTGCTCCCACAGGAACAGCGCCAGCAGGAACGTCGCGTCGGCAATGCCGGCCGCTGGTCGGCACGGTCCATGATCAATGCTCATCGGTGCTTCTTTCCCCCTGATCTGGCCATTGAGACTCTGCGGGAGCCGCTGACGCCCCTGGGGCCTACGGCTCGAAGGCATCTACGACGCGGACCACCCCACCGCTGCCCGGCCTCCAGCCCTGGTGCGCGGCATCGCCGGGCGCTTCGGTCCGCGGCAGCCGTACCGGCTCGTCGGCGAGGCAACCGGCGACCGCGTCGAGGCCGTCGTCACGGCCGCGGACGCCCGGCCGCCATTCGCGCATCTCCTCGATGAACGGCGTCTGCCAGACGCTGCGGTGAGCGGAAAGGCGTCCCGCCGCCAGTACCGTCTCGAACGCCGCAAGGATGCGCATGTCCTTGTTCCGCGACGAGGTCGTCTCAATCACCGCGCAGCGCAGACCCGCCGCTCGCAGCTCGCGCCGCAACAGGCCGGGCAGAAAGCGACCGATGCCATTGGTTTCCAACGTCACCGCCGGCAGGTAGAGGTCGCCGACGAACGCTGCCACTTGGCGGCAGAGCTGGGTTGCCTCGTCCACCTCGTCGATGCGCGCCGGATCGTGCTTTAGGTAGCGGACACCGTGCAGCCACAGCCCACCCTCGCCATCGCTGAACACCGCGGCGACGACGCTGCCGTCGCCCTTGCCTGGCGCGCCGTAGGCGGGATCCCAGCGGCACGAGGCCGACACGAGACGGCGGCCGCCGAGGCTGAGCATCGCCTCGCGGTTGCCCTCGACATAGACGAGGGACTCGCCATAGGCGCGGAGCCGGTCCGGGTCGAGGCGGCCATCGGCGATGTTTCGCGGCCGCAGCAGCATCTGGCTTTCGAACTTGGCGGGGCCGGTGCGGCTGCGGATGGCCTCGATGCGCTGCGGGGTGAAGCGCTCCGGCCAGCGGCTGCGGCCGTGCTCGTCGAGCAGCGGCAGCTCCAGGCGGCGGAAGCTGGCCAGCAGTGGCTGCGCCTCCCCGGCCTCCGGCCGGACCTCGGCGGCATAGATTGAATAGAAGGTGTGCGGGGTACCGACGTACATCTGCAGCCCGCCAGGTACCAGCACGTACTCCAGCTCCAGCAGCCGGTCGCGCAGGTCGAGCCGCTTGACCACGGTATCGCAGGTGTTCGGCACCTCGACGTCGTCGCAGATGACCACGTCGGCGCGCAGGCCGGTGATGTTGGCGGCGATGCCCTTCGCCAACATCGACGGGTCGCGCAGTTCCGCCGAGCGGCGGATGGTGAACTGGTCGGACGCCCACTGGTCGGCGTGTGCCGGCTTCAATGCCGCGGTGAGCGGGTGGCGCTCGATGATGCGCTTGACGTTGCGCACCATCTTCTTCGCCAGCGCAAAGTCGCCGGCGAGCACGAGGATGCGCAGGTTGCGGTCATGGGCCAGCAGCCAAGCGCAGAACAGTCCGACCAGCGTCGACTTGCCCGAGTTGCGGAACGCCAGCAGCAGCAGTTCGCGGTCGCCCGCCTCCCAGCGGTCGGCGAGCCAGCGGGCGATGCGCAGGTGCAGCCGTGGTGTCGGCTGACCCTGCCGGTTGTTCCAAATCCAGACGAAGGCGGCGAAGGCGCAGGCGCGCGCCGGCTTCGCCGCGGTGCCGGCCGGTGCCGGCGCGAAATCATGGCCCGACGGCCTCGGAGAAACCACCTTTCTCCCCCGCCGCAACCGGCGTGCCGGCATCCATCGAATCCGGCCGGGACGCCACGACGGCCAGGCCGGCAGCTCGCGCCCGGCGCAACATCAGCTCCGAGACGAATGCGGCGAACCCGGGACAGTCGGCCAGCAGGTCGTCGATCCACACAGCTCCCAACCGGGTGTCCACCGCCGCAGCACTGATCGTCGCCGGGGTCAGCAGCGGGCTGAGGCAGCGGGCGGTCCGCAGCCGCTGGCGCTCGATGTCTGCCTGCACCAGTGCTTCCAGCTTGTAGTGCTCGGCAACGCCGACGGCGAGGTCGGCGCCCTGACGCGCCCGCTCGACGTAGCTGCAGGCGGGCAGGCCGAAGAGGACGGCGAGCGGCAGGACGCGCACTGCCGCGCTCCTTTGCGAGCTTCTCATCCTGACGGATTCCTTACTGGAGAAAATGAGGGCGTGTTTGCCGGCCGCCTCGCGGGCGGCCGGTGGACTACGCGTCGGTGTCCGCGTCGTCGTCGGCGAGGGCTTCCTCGGCTTCCCGCACCAGCCGGTCGAGCTGGTCGGCGTCGGGAGGCGTGGCTCCGGCTGCTGCCCCGGCGCGCGCCCAGTGCGCCAGCTTGACCAGCAGGTGGATGTGCGACAGCGCAGCGCGGCAGGCCGCCTGATAGGCGGCAAAACCCTTGGTATCGGCCGGCGGCAGGCCGCTGGCATAGCGCCCGTAGCCGGCCAGCGCGCGTTCCAGCAGCCCCGGCAGGTCGGCGAGCACGTCGCGGCGGAAGTCGTCAAGACCGTCGGTGGCAGCCTCGCGGTTACCGAACGGCAGTTCGCCCTGTATCTCGCCCGCCATCACCGCTCTCCGCCGGTCAGCCGCGCCGCGCGTCCCGGCGAGGCCGCCTTCGCTTTCCCCTTTCGGAATCTCCGGCCACAGCCGCCCCCGCGGCCGCTGCCGGACTGCGCCGGACCCAGCGTCAGCCGGGTGGTCGCCACAGCGCGGCCCACCATGCCGGCAAAGATGCCGGCGAACTCGGCCCCCTGATAGAGGAAGCCGATGGCAGTCGCCGGGTCGATATCGGCGATGCCGAGACTGCGTAGCGAGAAGAGGACCGCCGTGACCAGCGGTCCGACGAAACCTTTCGACAGGTACCACGGCTTGCTGACCGGACTCATTCTTATCGTTCCCCCAGAACGAATTTGCCGGACCGCTGAGGGGCGATTAGTCGCCGAGCAGCGATGCCGAGCGGAGCCCCTGCTGCATCAGGGAAAACGCCGAGCGATAGCGCGACGACGAGGCATCGAGCAGGCTGCGCCGCTGCTGCCACTCCAGGTCATCGCCGATGCGGCTGGCGCGGAGGGCGGCAAGGCTGCTCGCGTCCTGGTCCTGCCGCTCGCTTTCCGCCGCAAGGCCACCGAGGGCTGCCGCGGCCGAGCCGCTGCCGGCGCTGAGCCCCTGGGCGCCGAAGCGGGCGCGCTGCGTGGCCAGAGCTCGGCGCAGCTGCTCGGCGCGCTCGCGCGACTGAACGGCCTGTGTTTGCTGAACCTGCAGCGTCTGCGCCCGCGCTTCGGCCTTCGCCTGGTCGCGGGCGGTATCCCGCTGCGCCGACTCCATACCGAGTTGCACGGCCGTCATCGCTGCGGTAGGCAGCATGCCTCCCATCACGCGTTCTCCTTATGCTGCTTGCACGGGCCACCGCCGGGCGGCGGCACTATGGCGGCTTAACCGGCGAGGCCGATCTCGGTGGACGCGGACAGCAGGGTGAACGCCAGCGGCGTATCCTGCTCGATCCGCCACAGCGGCTCGATCCCGGCATCCCGCCAGCCGAGGGTGCGGACGGTGACATCGCCGCTGTACGGCTGCGGCGGCGCATCAAGGATGCTGCCGCCGAACCGCGCGAACGGCACATGCACCAGCCCGCGGCCGGTATCCAGCTGCAGCGCCCTGGTCTCCCACACCCGCAGGGTCAGCGAGATCGGGCGCAGGCGTCCGGCCTGGCCGGCAGCCAG
The DNA here is from genome assembly GCA_016793875.1 of Rhodospirillales bacterium. Taxonomy (GTDB): domain Bacteria; phylum Pseudomonadota; class Alphaproteobacteria; order Rhodospirillales; family Defluviicoccaceae; genus Defluviicoccus. The sequence continues at coordinate 5,258 of JAEULG010000286.1, forward strand.
GGTCTGCCCCGAAGGCGGCAGTGGCTCGACGATATGGGTGAAGGCCAGCCCGAGCTGAACCGCGCTCGCCGGATGGTCGAGCTTGATGCCGCCGTTCTCGACGACCTGGTCGCCGGCAAGAGCCCCGTCGGCGACCACCTTGACGGTGCGGCCTTCCAGATGATCCGCCCCTGACCACTGGGACTTGGCCGGTACCGCCGTGCCGGCCAGCCCGCAGTCGACATGGAACGTCTCATCGAAGGCTTCGATCGAGATAGCGCCTTCGCGATCTACCATCACGTAGGTCTCCTCGCCGACGTTGGCGACGGCGAGGATCAAGCCGCTGGTGCTCTGCTGCGTCCAGCCGCTGACCTCCTCGTCGCGGTAGACGGTCAGCGTCGCCATCGTCCCGTTGGCCATCACCACGTGCAGCAACCGGCGCGGCTCGTCGTAGGCCATGTCCACCGCCCGGTCGATCAGGTGGTGCGCCAGCATGGCGAGGTCCGTCGCCTGATAGGCCTGTTCGCTGTCGGCAAAGAGGAACTCGCGCAGCTGCGGGCCAGCGCGCGGCACGAACAAGGTCGCTCCGTCAACGTCCTGCGGTGGGATCGTCCGATCGATGCGCGAGCCGACCCGGGTCTGCCGAAACAGCTGGATGCTGGTCGGAGTCAGCGGATCCCCGGTCACCATCCACTCTGCGCCGGAGGTGAAGATCTGCAGATGGCGCCCGGAGAAGACGTGACGGATGGCATTGACCTGGTCGGAAAGGATCGGAAACTCGATCGCCTCGTCGTCCCGCCCTTCGGCCAGATCGAAGCTGAACAGGTTGGCCGACTTCGACAGCCACAGCCGGTTGGGCAGATCGCGAGAGCCGCCGATCACCAGGCGGTCCTGGTGGAAGCAGACGCTGACCGGCCAGCCGTGCACCGGCGAGAACGCCTGCTCCGTCCAGTCCACGGTCGCCGCCGTCGAGGCGAGCACTTCCCTGCACAGGGCAGTTGCGTTGACCCCGCCGACCCCGGCGGAGAGGATCTCCACCTCTTTGTTCACGATCCGGAAGCGGGTGCCGACGTGGCCCTGGCCGAACACAGGCGCCGATGCCGTCAGGCTGATGGTGCCGCTCGTCGCGGACGGCGTCAGCGTCACCGCCGGCGCCGCAAACTTCTGGTGCGGCACGTGGATGCGGTTGCTCACGGTCTCGAAGGTCCAACCGCTGAGCGTCCACACCTCGCCGGTGGTGCGGGTGATCTTGCGGGGCGGGACGTCCGGGTGCACCACCAGCAGCGTATCGGCGCTCTGCGTCCAGTTGATCTGAGTGAGCTGATCCGCCGTCCACGGCGCCTCGAGCCGGGCGACCCGCGTCCCCTGCCGGTAGACGTCGATGCAGCGGTCGGAGAAGACCAGCAGGTACACCTGCTCGGTGTTGAACTCGAAGGCGATCAGCCGCCCCGTCCCTGGCGCGAAATCGACGAAGCGAAGGCCGTGCCGGCGCGAGATGCCGCCGGTCGGGTGGATGAAGACGTTGCGCAGGCGGCGCGCCCCGTTGTCGTAGGCGCGCAGATCGCCCCGGCCGAGCAGCTGCGGTGCAATCTCACCGCCGGCGAAGCTCGTCTTGTAGATGCGAGCGTGCGGCATCAGGCCCGCCCCTCCAGCAGCGTGAAGTCCTCGACCGCCGGCGGCGTATCCTCCTGCGCATCGATCAGCTTTGCCCGGCGTAGCTGCGCGTCGGCCAGCTTCTGCAGGATCTCCCAGCGGCTGGTGCTGTCGGTCAGCGGAATGCAAAACTCCGCCGCCAGCTGGGCGATCAGCGCCATATCGAAGAACGGGGGAAAATCCTGCTCGTCCGGGCGCGCGATGTAGGTCAGCACCACCTCGTCGGCGTCGGTCAGGACCTGGCGCTGCGCCACTTTATAGGTGATGCCCTGGCCGCGGCCGCCGGTGCCGGCGGACAGCACCCTGATGCACTCGCCCGGCAGCTGGAAGGCATTGGCGTAGTCGGCGAGCGGTGCCGTCGCCAGCTTCGGCAGCGCCATCTGCGCGGTGGCGAAGTTCCAGGGATGGGAGGACAACGTGGCATCGCGGACCGTCGGGTAGAGGCTGGCCGCCACCTCCGCCTCGACGGTGCCTTCGTCGAACGATGCGATGGTGTGGGCGCCGACCTTCAGCAGCGCACGCGAGCACAGGTTGATCTGGGAAAGAGCCATGGCGAATTCCTGCTGGCGGAGGCGAGACGGCGACGGCCAAGAAAACAGCGGCAATGCAGGAGAGGGGCGATGCTGAGCGGCTTCCGCCGGCCTGGAGGCAGGGCCGGCGGAAGACGCGCCCCCGGCTAGTCGGTATCGGTGGCGCCGACCACGGTCAGGTTGGCGACATCGATCACGCCCGCCTGATTGGCGTTGACCAGGTAGATGCCGGCCGCCGGTGTGCCGCCGCTGCTGACATTGGCGAGGATCATGTCGCCGACCCGCAGCATGTCGGCGGCATTGTTGAAGTAGCCCGTTGTATCGACGACAGCGCCCTCATCGGCGCTGGTGTAGTGCCAGAGGGTGAAGCCATTGGCGTAGGCAAGCACGCTCAGATTGTGGGGGCTGTAGGCCATCGGCTTTGCTCCTCAGCTCTCGAGGCAGCGCAGGGTGACGACGCCCGCGTAGTCGATCAGGCACGCCCCCTGGCTCATCATGTTGTTGACGAAGTGCGCGGCGCGGTCGCCGTGCCAGGTGATGTCGGTCTTGACCTCGGCGCCGATCGCGTGGCCAACGGCGGTCTTGTGGTACCAGAAGCACTTGCGGACGTTGCCGCTCTTCGGCAGGCCGGAGTGCGGCAGCCACAGGGTGCCCAGCCAGCGCTTCGCCTGAGTACCCTTCCACGGCAGGTCGTCCTCGCCGACGTAGTCGGAATTGGCGAACTCCTGGATGTTGAGCAGCTCGCTCCACTGCTTCCAGCCGACCACCGCGAAGCGCTGGCCGTCGTCGGGAACGTCGATCTCACCCAGCGTCTCGAAGGCAGCCAGCACCTTCGCCTTGGTCAGGCCGTCGGTGTCGGTGCCGGCGAACTGGGTGCCGGCGGCAAGCTGGCCGATCACCAGATCGTCGGTCTTGCGGCCGAGGGCGAACGCGCCGGCCTTAGCGACCACCTGCTGCTCGTTGATGTTGGTCTTCAGCTCATCGAGCTGATCGACCCAGTCGCCGGCATAGTAGTCCTGCAGCGAGCACTCGACCGGGGTGTGATCGACGTTCATGACCGGCACCTTGCCGTGCCGTGCCTTGGTCGATGCCGTCCCCTTGCCGACCTTCTGAAAGACGGTGGTGGCCCCGGTGACGTTGTTCTTGGTCCGGACGGTGTTGCGGAGCTTCGAGCCCATCTGCTGGTACTGCAGATGGACCTCCGCCTCGAAGTTCTTGACGAATGACAGCTCGACGGACGTCGACATGGAAAAGCGCTCCTAACGCGCAACGGGCAGGGAATGCGAGGAATCGCCGGTTGTGGCCGCGGCCGCCGGCGAGAACGGCCGACGGGCCGCGCCGCGGTCGGGCGCGGTTGTCCTGTCGGTGGAATGGTGTTGATGGGAGAGAGGGAAGAAGGAGCCGGCAGCGGGGCTGCCGGCAGAGCTAGGCCTTGTCCTGGTAAAGGCGGCGGAAGCCTTCGCGGACCTTGTTGACGATCGCCGGATCCTGGTGCTTCCAGTAGCGGGGGTCGCGCATCAGCTGCTTCAGCGACGCCTCATCCGCGGCGTTGTCGGTGGCGTTGCCGCCACGCATCAGGCCGGGCTCCTCGCCCTGCATCATCCGGTGCATGGCAACGACGCCCTCGAAGGTGGTCGACAGCGCTTCGAAGACGCGGCTCGGCAGCCGGGCGCGACCCCAGGCATCGATCTGCCGCGCCACCTCGCGCCAGCGGTCCCCCCCGCCGAAATGCTGGGTGAGCCGGTCGATCTGGGCGTCGGCCTCGAACATCGCCGCCAGTTCGCCGATCATCGGCATCAGCCGCTCGCAGGCGAGGTCGTAGACCAGCTGCGCCTGCTCCTGGGAGAAGCCGGCGGCATGCAGGCGGCGATTGATGTCGGCGTCGGTGGTCAGAAGGTCGCTCTTGACCACCAGCTTGTACTGGTCCGGTGCTGCCGGGACGTCGCGAGCCGGCAGCGAGCCCAGCTTGCGCTCCAGCTCAGCGTAGGACTTGATCAGCGCATCGAGGCGCACTTGGCCGGCCCGCTCGTCCCAGAATTTCTCGGGAAGGCCCGCCGGGCGGCCCGGCCGGACACCGGCGGCGGCAGTGGCGGGCTCAGGTGTGGACGCAGGCGCGACGTCGGCGCCGCCCCCGGTTGCGGACAGGCCAGCGTCGAGCAGGTTTTCGGTCATCGGGCGATTCTCCCTGGGATCACGGTTGCGCAGGAACAGGAGGGCTGCCGGCTCACGACCGGCCGGCTCCCTCACGGATCAGCGTCAATATCTGGGCAACCAGCTGTCGCTGCCCTTCCAGATGACGGAGCTGGGCGTCGGAAGCGGCCGGCCCAACAGCCCGTTCGAGCGTCCAGGCGCGCAGCTGCCGCAGAACCCGCCGGCCATCGGGGGTGGCGAAGCAGCGGGTAAAGGCGAGGGCCAGGCTTGGATCGTCGCTGCCGCCACCCCCTTCGCCGGCGGAAGCAGGCTCCTCCAGCCACGGCCAGCCGCCATCGCCGCTCACTGCTGTCCCTCCCGGCCCGGGGGCACCGGAACACCGGCCGGCGGCCGCGCCGCAACTTCCCCGGCTCCGGCGAGAAGGTCGGAGGCGGATGCGGCCAGGGCGGACTCTGCGTCGGTGCGAATCAGGTCGCCGGAAACGCCCAGGGTGCGGCCGAGCCAGCGGGCGGCGGCCACCTGATCGACGGCGGCGAGCGCTTCCGGTCCCAGGGCGCGGACCGCTTCCAGCCAAACCAGCGTATTCTGCACGTCCTGCTGCGCCTGATAGCGCGCCTGCGGCGACTTGTATTCGAGCACGACCCGGCGGTGGTCGATCGGCAGGTCCGGGACTTCCCCACGGCGGGCGAGGATGGCCCGCGCCCGCGACACCAGCGGCAACAGCAGCTCCGACTGCAGGCGGCCGTAGGTGGCGCCGAGGATGCGCGCCATCTCGGCCGATCGTTCGAGCACTTCGGTCGCCGTCATTCGCGGCCCATTGACCTGGCCCAGCTGATCGACGAACAGCGCCTTGCGGATGCGCTCGCGCAGCTGGTCGAGGACCAGTTCGGAGACGTCGAAGCGGCCCGGCGTCTCCAGCGGCGTCAGCCCGGCTGAACCCACCGCCTTCGGAATGATCGTGCCCGGCACCAGCTTGATCGTTGCCGGGTTGATCACGCCGTCGTCGTCGGCCTGCCAGATGCCGGTAACGGCGATCGAGGCATTCTTCAGCACCAGCTCGACGACCTTGTTGGTGGTCTTGATGTCGGGCAGCGCCTTCATCACCGGCGAGCGGCCGTAGACCTCGCCCGGCGCCTTCAGCCAACGGAAATTGATGAACGGCGAGGCACCGAAGCGGCCCTCGGCCAGCACGGTCTCGGCGGCGATGTCGAAGGCGTCCGCCTCGGTGACGGCCATGTAGGCGAAGCCGTTCTCCTCCGGCACCACCGCCTCGATCACCGTGGCGCGCGCGTCGACATCGAGCCGGTCATCGGCCGGGCGGCGCCCCCGCACCGCCGGAGCCCCGGGGAAGCGGGACCGCAGCTGCTGCAGGGTCAGTTCGTGGCGGCGGAACGTGGTATCGAGACGGCCGGTCGGCCCCTCCTCCAGCACCACCTGGGCCAGCGGCACGGCGGTGAAGCGGAACGCCGAGGATTCGCCGGTGGGCATCTCTTCGAACAGCAGCGACGAGGTGCCGGCTGTCACCAGGTCGAGGTAGCACTGGTGCATCTCGACGGCGAAGTTGGAGCGATCGAAGTGTGACTGCAGGATGGTGTTGGCGCGCTCCAGTTCGGCGGCCAGTTCGGATCGTTCTTCCTCCGCCACATCGGGACCGGCGGCGAACCCCATCCACCGCGTCCATGGCGGGGTGAGCTGAGCCATCAGGCTGGCGGCGAGTTGATCAACCGCGTCAGGAGCGGTGCCGTCGAAGATGCGGTCCCAGCGGCGGGCGCCGGCAGAGCCGGGGCGGACGGCGGTATCGCGCGTTGGAAGGGCGAAGTCGTAGCACTCCTGCCAGAGGCTCTCCCAGGCAGAGCGCTGCTCCCGCGCCCGGCGATACCGGGCCAGTACCGCCGCTGGCGACAGGGTGGCCATGGCTACTCTCCCAGCAACGACTTGCGTGCCGGCAGCCAGGTGGCGGGGGTCAGCAAGCCGCGATCGGAGGTGGTGACCGTGCCGGCGCGCCCCTTGCGCTGCTCCAGCACCGCCTCCCGCCGCCGCTGCTGCTCCGCCACTTTGGCTTGCGCCGCCGCCGCCGCAGTCGCCGCGGCCGTGGCTGCGGGGCTCGGCTGCGCGACCTGCGCCGAAGACGGTTTGCTGGCCTTGAACAGCCCGCCCATCCGGGTGCCCTCCTGGGTTGCGAAATTCGGGGGGAGACGCGAGGCACACGTCGGGCCGTCGCAAGTAGGAATATAGGCCTAATTGTGGCAGCGTGTCAAGGGCCCGGTTGCGAAAGGCTGCGGTAGAGCTGCCACGGCGTCAGCACCCACGGAGCGTGCATGCCGAGCACGCGTTTGACCGCCTCGACGCAGGTATAGGGGCGAATGGGTGCGGGACGGCGCGGTGCTGGCCGCAGGCGGGTGGCGACGACGCGCAAGCCGTGCCGGCGATACCACTGCGCCAGCTCGTCGGCGGTCAAGCCGGTGACGACGGCGAGGTCGGTGCGGTGCGAGAGTGGATCGCAGATCACCCAGCCAGCGCCGCTGCAGACGACGACGAAGCAGTGGCGGAAGCCGCGCCGCAGCGGCCGCAGCCGGCGCAAGCTGCTGTCGTCGGCGAAGACAACCAACGCCGTCCCGGTCTCACCCTCGCCAGATGGCGGGGCACCGTCAGCCGGCGGCGGTGCGGCGTCGTCGGGCCTCAATCGAGGATGCCTTTGGCCCGCAGCACCGTCGACAGGCGGTCAAGTGCCTCGGTCCATCGCCTCGCGGCGTCGGCCTCTTCGCAGCAACGAGGATCCGGCGCGCGGCCAGCGAGGCCGAAGCGGCCCAGCACGGCGAGATGGGCGTTGCCGACCGCGCCGCGGCGCTGCAGCATCATGATCGCGCGATAGATGTCGTCCGGATCGCAGGGGCGAGAGAAGCCGCCGCAGCCGCCCGCCAGCTGAGCACCTTCGCGCCGGATCTGCTGGCAGCGGACGAACCAGAACCACGCCTCTTCGGCGGAGTGAAAGGGAGTGACCGGCGCCTCACCGGCGGTGCGCGGAATATAGCGGAGGGTTGGCACGGGACCTCGCGGAGCCACGGGGTGCGACGACGAGCCAAGCTATCCAGAAAATATTCCTGTGTCAAATATTCCTAGCAACATCTTCCTAGTGCACCCTGATGCGGCTTGGGAGACGATGTTCCCATGCTCAGGCATTCAGACATCTGGAACGCCATCGACCGACTGGCCCACGATCATGGCCTGTCGGCCTCCGGTCTCGCCAAGAAGGCCGGTCTCGACGCGACCACGTTCAACAAGAGCAAGCGGAAAACCCGCGACGGCAAGGAACGCTGGCCAAGCACGGAGAGCATCGCCAAGATCCTGACCGCAACCGGCGCAACACTGAGCGAGTTCGTCTCGCAGATCGGCGGTGGCAATAATGGCGCCAGCTATCAGAACATTCCGGTGATCGGTTACGCACAGGCAGGAACTGCCGGTTACTTCGATGATGCCGGCTATCCCAGCGGCAGCGGTTGGGATGAGATCCCGTTCCTCAATGTCGGCGACCCGCACGCCTACGCGCTGGAGGTCAGCGGCGACAGCATGGAGCCGGTCTACCGCGACGGCGATGTGATCATTGTCTCCCCCGCGGCCGAGATCCGCCGCGGCGACCGGGTGGTGCTGAAGACGCAGGAAGGCGAGGTGATGGCCAAGATCCTGCGGCGCAAGACCTCTTACAAGTACGAACTCAGCTCGCTCAACACCGAGCACCCGGACCGCTGGCTCGCCGCCGAGGACGTCGACTGGATTGCCCGCATCGTCTGGGCCAGTCAGTAGCCACCCCCAGCCCGCGCTCCGACGAGGAGGGCTGTCCCGATGACCGCCGCCTCACACCCTCGCCGGAACGGCGCTCGCCGGACGCGAGCCCTGGCGTAGCCGACGACACCTGATAGCACCCCCGGCCCCGGGGTGAATCAGGCGCTGCCGGTGGTACCCACCCGGTTGTCGCCAACTCGCCCAGCCGTTTCTCCGGCGGGCGCTAATCCTCTCTATTTTCAGCGTTCGCCGCCCCCAGGAGAAGCGCCTGCCGGGAATCTCTTGCATCCAGCAGCCACGACATGTAGTAGCTTCATTGGTCAGCAGGCACACGGTGTCGTTGGTGCGGCAGTATCTGGGAGACGTTATGAGGCACCATCAGGCACTGGACAGCAGCGTGCCGGCAAAGCTCGATTTCATCAGCAGTTCCCGCTCAAGCCAGCGCCGCATCTGAAAAAAGGGAGGCATCGTTATGCAGATTGCCCGGCTGTTCACGGCCGCCGATGCAGACGCCTACGACGGCATCGCATTCCGCACCGCGCGCAGCGAGATCCGCAATCCGGATGGTTCCCTCGTCTTCCGGCAGGACGACGTCGAGGTGCCGGCAACGTGGTCGCAGGTCGCCTGCGATGTGCTGGCTCAGAAGTATTTCCGCAAGGCGGGGGTCCCGGTGCGGCTGATGGCGGTGCCGGAAGAGGGCGTGCCGGCATGGCTGTGGCGGCGGGCTGCCGACGAGAAGGCCCTGGCCCTGGTGCCGCCGGAGGTGCGCACCCGCGGCGAGACCAGCGCCCGCGAGGTGTTCGACAGGATGGCCGGCACCTGGGCCTACTGGGGCTGGAAGGGCGGCTACTTCGACGACGAGATGGACGCCCGCGCTTTCTACGACGAGCTGCGCTACATGCTGGCGACGCAGAAGGCGGCGCCCAACTCGCCGCAGTGGTTCAACACCGGGCTGCACTGGGCCTACGGCATCGATGGCCCGGCACAAGGCCACTTCTGGCCGGAGCACGAGACCGGGCAGGTTCATGCGTCCGAGTCGGCCTACGAGCGGCCGCAGCCGCACGCCTGCTTCATCCAGAGCATCGCCGACGATCTGGTCAACGACGGCGGCATCATGGATCTGTGGGTGCGCGAGGCGCGGCTGTTCAAGTACGGCTCCGGCTCCGGCACCAACTTCTCGAAGCTGCGCGCCGAGAACGAGCCGCTGTCCGGCGGCGGCCGTTCGTCCGGCCTGATGAGCTTCCTCAAGATCGGCGACCGCGCCGCCGGCGCCATCAAGTCCGGCGGCACCACCCGAAGGGCGGCAAAGATGGTGGTGGTCGACATCGACCATCCCGACATCGAGCAGTTCATCGGCTGGAAGGTGCGCGAGGAGCAGAAGGTGGCGGCGATGGTCGCTGGCTCCAGGCTTGCCCGCACCCACCTCGAGGCGGTCACCCATGCCTGCCGCGACTTCGACGGCAGCGACGACGGTCGTTTCGATCCGAAGCGTAACGAGGCGCTGCGCAAGGCGATCCGCGCCGCGCGCCGGGCGATGCTGCCGGAGGCGACGATCCAGCGGGTGATCGAGCTGGTGCGCCAGGGCGACGACGTCGCCGCCTTTCCCGTGTTCGATACCGACTGGGATTCAGAGGCCTACCGCACCGTCGCCGGCCAGAACGCCAACAACTCGGTGCGGGTGACCAACGCCTTCCTGGAGAAGGTGCAGCAGGACGGCGAGTGGGCGCTGTCGCGGCGCACCGATGGGCGCATCGCCCGGCGCCTGCCCGCCCGCGCCCTGTGGCGGCAGATCGCCGAGGCCGCCTGGGGCTGTGCCGATCCCGGCCTGCAGTACGACACCACCATCAACGAGTGGCACACCTGCCCGTCGAGCGGCCGCATCAATGCGTCCAATCCGTGCTCGGAGTACATGTTCCTCGACGATACCGCCTGCAATCTCGCCTCGCTCAACCTGCTGGCGTTCCAGCGCGATGACGGCGACCTGGACGTCGAGGCGTTCGCCCACGCGGTGCGGCTGTGGACCATCGTCCTCGAGATCTCGGTGGCGATGGCGCAGTACCCGTCGGAGCGGATCGCCCGCCTCTCCTGGGAATTTCGCACTCTCGGCCTCGGCTACGCCAACATCGGCGGCTACCTGATGGCGGCCGGCCTCGCCTACGACTCGGACGGGGCCCGCCACCTGTGCGCCGCCGTCTCGGCGCTGATGACGGGCTGTGCCTACGCCACCTCGGCGCAGATGGCCGGGGAGCTGGGCGCCTTCGCCGGCTTTGCCGCCAACCGTGAGGCCATGCTGCGGGTGATCCGCAACCATCGCCGTGCCGCCCGCGGCGAGCGCGCCGGCTACGAGCAGCTGTCGGTGCCACCGGTGCCGCTGCGCGCCGACCTCGTGCCCGATGCGGCCCTGGCCGACGCCGCTGCCGCCGCCTTCGACCGCGCCCTGGCGCTGGGCGAGGTGCATGGCTTCCGTAACGCCCAGGTCTCGGTGGTCGCGCCCACCGGCACCATCGGCCTCGTCATGGACTGCGAGACCACCGGCATCGAGCCCGATTTCGCTCTCGTCAAGTTCAAGAAGCTGGCCGGCGGCGGCTACTTCAAGATCATCAACCAGCTCGTCCCGGTCGCGCTGGCACGGCTCGGCTATGCCATGGACGAGATCGAGGGCATCGAGCGCTGGGCGGTGGGCGCCGGATCGCTAGCCTCCTCGCCCGCCATCGGCCACGCCGCGCTGCGCGCCAGGGGCTTCTCCGACGAGGCCATCGCCACCGTCGAGAAGGCGCTGGCCGATGCCTTCGATATCCGCTTCGTCTTCAACAAGTGGACGCTGGGCGAGGCGTTCTGCGTCGAGCAGCTCGGCCTCGAGG